>DASTZM010000506.1:0-3975 GCA_035764305.1 Chloroflexota bacterium
CCCTACACCCGCGCCCTCGAGACCGCCGACGCCATCCGCCTCGCCACCGGCTCCCCCGCCGGCATCGTCCCCCTCCTCCACGAGCACCACGTCGAGCCGCTCCAGTCAGACAAGGACGAAGACTGGCCTTTCCTCACCCTCACGGCCTTGTCAGAACGCTTCCCACACTTCGAGCCCCCCGCCGACTTCGCGTTTTCCCCCCGCTGGCACGACATCCCCGAGACCGACCACGCCGTCGTCCGCCGCGGCCGGCGCGTGCTGGACGAGATCTGGCAGAAGTACTCCGCCCCGCCTAATGGCAAGCCCGACGCCCGCATCACCCTCGTCACCCACGGCTCCCCCGCCGGCAAGCTCGTCATGGCCCTCCTCGGGCTCGAGCTGCCCCAGAAGGTCAACGTCCGCATCGACAACGCCTCCATCACCATCTTCGACTACCACCCCGACTCGAAGGTCCTGATGGCCTCCAACCGCGTCGACCACCTTTTGCACCTGGGGATCGACCTCAGCCGCCAGGACCCCGGCTATCCCCTGCCCAAACGCTAGACCCGGCCGGCCGCCGGGCTATCCGGCGCCCCCTTCTACCGGATAGCGCCTATACTTTTCTTATCCCCATGACCGCTTCGCCCTCTATCACCGCGCCCGCCGCCGGGCCTGTTTCGCCGGACGCCGGCCGCCTCAAGGCGCGCGAGGACATCCGCAACATCGCCGTCATCGCCCACGTCGACCACGGCAAGACCACGCTCGTCGACGGCCTGCTGAAGCAGTCCAAGGTTTTTCGGGACGCCGACGCCGCCGGCGAGCTGATCATGGACTCCAACCAGCTCGAGCGCGAGCGCGGCATCACCGTCTTCGCCAAGAACGCCGCCATCGTCGTCCCCTCTCCCGACGGCCCGGTCAAGGTCAACCTGATCGACACCCCCGGCCACGCCGACTTCTCGTCCGAGGTCGAGCGCACGCTCTCCATGGCCGACGGCTGCCTGCTGCTCGTCGACGCCGCCGAAGGGCCGCTCCCCCAGACGCGCTTCGTGCTCGGCCTCGCCCTCCAGCTTGGCCTGCGCCCGCTGGTCGTCGTCAACAAGATCGACCGCAAGGACGCCCGCGCCGGCGAGGTGGTCGAGGAGATCGCCGACCTCTTCCTCGAGCTGGCGACCGACGCCGAGCAGCTCCACTATCCCGTGATCTACGCCGTCGCGCGCGAGGGGCGTGCGGGCTGGGAGCCGGAGATCGACAAGCTCGCCCCCGACCTGAGCCCGCTGTTCAAGGCCATCCTGGAGCACGTCCCCGCGCCGCGTGTCGACGCCGACGCGCCCGCGCAGCTCCTCGTCTCCGCGCTCGACTACGACGCCCACCTAGGGCGCATCGCCATCGGGCGCATCGTGCGCGGCACGCTCGTCCGCGGTCAGTCCGTGCGCTGCATCACCGCAGCCGGCGCGAGCGCGCCCCTGAAGCTGGTCGAGCTGTACCACTTCCAGGGGCTCGGTCGCGTCCTGATCGACCGCGTCGCCGCCGGCGACGTCGCCGCGCTCTCCGGCATGCCCAGCGTCTCCATCGGCGACACCATCGCCGACGCCGATACCCCCGAGGCGCTGCCCCGCCTGGAGATCACCGAGCCGACCGTCCAGCTGACCATCTCCCCCAACACCGGCCCCTTCGCCGGGCAGGACGGCAAGGCCATCACCTCGCGCCAGCTCAAGGAGCGTCTCGACCGCGAGCTGGAGACCAACGTCGGCCTGCGCGTCCGCTCCACCACCGGCAACGTCGGCCAGGGCGAGGGCTTCGTCGTCGCCGGCCGCGGCGAGCTGCACCTCGCCATCCTCCTCGAGACGCTGCGCCGCGAAGGCCTCGAGCTCGCCGCGTCGCGACCCGAGGTGATCCTCAAGCGCGACGAGAGCGGCAAGCTCCTCGAGCCGATCGAGGAGGTGGTGATCACCGTCCCCCAGGACCACGTCGGCACCGTGGCCGAGCTGGTGGGACCGCGCCAGGCCATCATGGAGCACATGTACCCCGACGAGGGGCGCGGCGCGCGCCTCGTCTACCGCGCCCCCACGCGCGGGCTGATCGGCCTGCGCGGCGCGCTGATGACCGCCACGCGCGGCACCGCCACCGTCAACAGCCGCTTCCTCGAGTACGCCTCCATGGGCGGCCCCATCCCGCGCCAGCGCAACGGCGCCGTCGTCGCCACCGACGGCGGCCAGACCACCAGCTACGCCATCGCCGGCGTGCAGGAGCGCGCGCGTATGTTCGTCGGCCCCGGCACCCCCGTCTACGAGGGCATGGTCGTGGGCCTCAACTCCCGCGAGACCGACATGCCGGTCAACATCGTCAAGGAGAAGAAGCAGACCAACATCCGCTCCTCGACCGCCGACATCGCCGTGCGCCTCGAGCCGCCCTTCATCCCCTCGCTCGACCAGTTCCTGGAGATGATCGCCGAGGACGAGCTGCTCGAGCTGACCCCCAAGAATCTCCGCCTCCGCAAGCGCCACCTCACCTCCCAGGAGCGCGAGAAAGCGGCGAAGCGCCAGCAGAGCGCGTAGCCCAACCAACGGCCGCGGCGCCGCGCCTACAATTCGCCCCTCCGATGGTCGCGGTGGCTGCCGAGGCTGACGCGGGAGTATCTCCCGCGCTCGGCGCTCCCGACGACGCGTCGCTCGGCCTCCCCGCCCGTCCCCACCGCCGGGCGCTGCGCGTCCCCGCCTGGCTCCGCTCGCTCACGTTCCTCGACGCCGCCGTCATCGCCGCGCTGAGCGGCATCGCGCTCGTCTCCCGCCTGCTCGCGCTGCGCTGGAGCGCCGGCATGAACGCCGACGAGGCCGTCCCCGGCTTGATGGCGCTGCACATTCTCACCACCCGCGACTACCCCGTCTTCTTCTGGGGACAGCACTACTTCGGCTCGCTCGAGACCTACTTCGTCGCCGCGCTCTACAAGCTCTTCGGCTTCCGCCCCGAGCTGGTCTTCGCGCCGCCCCTCGTCGCGTCGATCGCCCTCATCCCGCTCACCGCGGCGCTTGCGCGCCGGCTCGCGGGTGGGAAGCGCGCGGGGCTGGCGGGCAAGGCCGCCGGGTGGCTCGCCGTGGTGCCGCTCGCGGTCTCCACTCCCGTCATGTCGCGCATGCTCGCCCACGCCGGCGGGGGCTTCGCGCTCGCGTACGCGCTCCAGGCCATCGCGATCTACTGCCACCTGCGCGCTCTGTGCGATGACACGACGCCGGCCAGACGCCTGGCGTGGGCGACGGGCTTCTCGCTCGCCGCGGGCTTCCTGTGCTGGGTCTGGCAGCCCGCGCTCGCCCTCACCGCGGTCCTGCTCGTGATCCTCCTCCTGCGCCGCCCCGAGCTGCTGTGGGCCGCCACCCTTCCCTTAGTAGTGGGGCTGGCGATGCCGCTCTACTACAACGCCACCCAGGGCTGGCCGACCGTCGCCGAGATCCTGCACAAGGCGTCCAATCCGCCCGACCAGGCGCCCGCCCAGATCACGTCCAGCCGCTGGGTCTACGCCATCCTGATGGGCATGGCGCTGGGCGGCGGCGAGGACACCTACAGCGTCGGCACCAACTGGTTCCAGGCTGGCGAGGTCGCGGCCGGCGTCGCGGTCGTCGCCCTCGTCACGCTCCTGACAGGTCTCGCGTCGGCGGTGAAACGCGCCTGGCTGTTCCTGCGGCGGCGCGCCAGGCGCGGCGTGGCCTTCGGTCCCGACCGCACCGTCGCCTTCGTCCTGCTCCTCGCCATCGCCACCAACGCCGCGGCCGCCCACGGCGCGGTGCGCCACCTGCACCCCGCGGCGCTGCTGGCGTTCGCCGTCTTCGGCGCGCTGCCGGTCGCGCTCTTCGGAGCGTCGCGCCGGCTGTGGCTGCCCCGCGCGCTGGTCAGCCTGGCGCTGCTGCCCGCCATCCTGCTGCCGAACGTCTGGACGCTGCCCCGCGATGAAGGCGTCTACGGCGAGCGGCCCGCCTTCGGGTCGGCCGTCGCGGAGGTCGCCGA
>DASTZM010000507.1:0-5177 GCA_035764305.1 Chloroflexota bacterium
TTGATCACCACACCGCCGACGCCGACGTAGTGGGTCGCGTGGGTGGGGACGAAGGCGTCGTCGACCAGCTTGCGGGTGAGCATGACGTCGTCTTCGTTGGCGTGGTGGTAGACGAAGCCGTGCTCGACGGCGATCGGTACGAGGGCGGCGCGCGCGAGGGGGAGCTTGAGCCACACCAGCCGGTAGCCGTCTGCGGTCCAGGCGTCGAGCGAGCGGCGCAGCGCGACGACGAACTCGGCATCGGGCGGGAGCTGCTCGGCGTCGACGAGGACGCCCCTGAACTGGTCGGTGATGTGGGGGAGCGTGCCGGCGGCGGTCTGGGTGTCCGTCATGAGGGGGTCGGCACCAGGATACCGCCGTCCGGCGGCAACGGGTCGGTCGGGGCGCGGGCTCAGGCCGGCTTGAGACCCAGCAGCCGAAAGCACCTCACCGGGTGCTCCTGACCTTTCACGCGCACTTCGACTGGCTCGGCGACGTCGACGTGGTCACGGACGCGCTGATACGTCGCATCGCCGATCACGATGTCACAGCCGAGCTCCTTGGTCTGGCTCTCGAGTCGGGAAGCAAGGTTCACCGCGTCGCCCATGACGGTGTATTCGGTCACGCGGCCGGCGGCGCCGATCGTTCCGGCAATGAGGTGGCCGGTGTTGATGCCCATACCCATACGCAGCGCCGGCTCGCCCCGTGCGACCTGGTCTCGATTGAACTCGACCAGACGCTCGCGAATCCGGATCGCGCTGCGAACAGCCAGCAGCGGGTGGTCGGGCTGCGGCAGCGGCAGGTTGTACTGAATGATCATGCCGTCGCCGAGGAACTTGTGTAGCGTGCCCCCGAACTCCTCGACAACCTCGAGCATCGCCGCGAAGTAGCGATTGAGCAGAGCGATCAGGACTGGCGGGTCGACGGTCCGGCTCATCACCGTGAAGCTGCGGATGTCGGTGATCATGATCGTCGCTTCGGCCCACGCGCCGGCGAGGTCGACTTCCCCCCGCAGGACGGCGTCTACGACCTTGGTGGCGACCTGCTGACCGAACATGTTGCGGACGCGGACGAGGTCGCGCAGGCGCGTGAGGAGCCGATCGGTCTCGTCGATTGGCGTGATGGCGGCAACGTTTCCCATGGCGATCCTTTCCAGAGCCTTGAGGAGGTCGGGCGAGTCGTCGAAGCCGGCGAGCAGCCAGTCGGTGGAGATGCCCAGGAGACGGGCGAGGTCCGGTAAGAGGCCGATGTCCGGCGCGTTCTCGCCGCGCTCCCATTTGGAGACCGCCTGAGCGCTGAGTTGGAGCGCGTCGGCGATGTCCCGCTGGCGCAGCCCGACCTGCTCCCGGCGCTGGCGGATGCGCTCCCCGACTTCCGCGACGTTCATGGGCGCATTGTCATCCCCCCGGTTGGAGCCGTCAATGACGCGCTGGTTGTTTCCGGTTGGGCGCGGCTATTGACCTGGCGGAGGTCTTGTCGTAGAGTGGCTACAGCGATGAGCGGCGCTCTTCTGCGATTCGAGCTTGGGCATGCGGTCTGCGCGACCTATCTCCCGCGGGAGATCTCGGTCGTCATGCCGCTTGCGCGCGGCCCGTGGCGCGGGAGGGTGAGGGCAACGTAGCCGAAACGGCTGCACCACACCAGCGAGAGCCACGGGCCACCCGGTCCGTGACTCTTTTGTTTTCCAGGAGACGACGATGCCTCCGGCGATCGAAGCGGATGATCTAGAAAAGCGGTTCAGCGCGAAGCAGACGGCGCCCGGGCTGCTGGGCAGCCTGCGCGCCGCGGTGCGGCCGACCTACCGCGAGACGGTCGCGGTCGCCGGCTGCACGTTCGCGGTCGACGCGGGGGAGCCGGTGGCGTTCATCGGGCCCAACGGCGCCGGCAAGTCCACAACGATCAAGATGCTGACGGGGATCCTCTACCCGTCGGGCGGGAGCGCGCGCGTCCTGGGGCTGGTGCCGTGGGCCGAGCGGCGCACGCTGGCCTACAACATCGCGGCGGTGTTTGGGCAGAAGAGCCAGCTCTGGTACCACCTGCCGCCGCTCGCCACGTTCGACCTGCTGGCCAGGATCTACGAGCTGGAGCAGCGCGAGTACCGGCGCCGCGCCGCCGAGCTGATCGAGCTATTCGAGCTGGGGCCGCACCTGCACACCGCCGTGCGGCGCCTCTCGCTGGGCGAGCGCATGCGCTGCGAGCTAGCGGCGGCGCTGTTGCACCGGCCCAAGGTGATTTTCCTGGACGAGCCGACGATCGGGCTGGACGTGATCGCCAAGCAGCGCATCCGCGCGCTGATCCGCCGCCTGAACACCGAAGAGGGGACGACGGTGTTTCTCACGTCGCACGACGCCGACGACGTCGAGCAGATCTGCAAACGCGTGATCGTGATCAACCACGGCACGCTGATCCTGGACGAGCCGATCTCGACGCTGAAGAGCGACTACCTCCAGAAGAAGGTGGTCGACCTGCGCCGGCACGACCGCAACGGCGGGTGGGAGCTGGAGCAGCTGCTGGGGGTCGAGACGCTCGAGCAGAGCGAGTGGGGGCTGAAGCTGGAGGTTGACACCGCGGCGCAGCCAATCGAGCGCGTGATCTCGCACCTGGTGGGGCGCCACCGCGTGGCGGACATCACCATCTCCGACCCGCCGATGGAGGAGATCATCGCCCAGATCTACCAGCGGCGTCCCGAGGCGGTCGCGGCGGGGGCGGTGGCGACGCAGGTGGGGGTGCCCCGTGGCGACGATTGAGCTGCACCGGCCGCGCGGACCACTGGCGGAACTGGGGAAGTACGGGGCGGTCTTCTCGACGACGGTGCGCACGCAGCTGGCGTACGCCGGCGAGATGGCGCTGCGCACGTCGTTCCTGGTGATCATCCTGTACGTCTTTCTGCAGCTGTGGCAGGCGACGTTCGCCGCGCAGGGCGCGACAGCGATCGCCGGGTTTGGCGTGGCGCAGATGGTCTGGTACCTGGCGCTGACCGAGGCGATCGTCATGTCGCGCCCTCGGCTGAGCGGGATCCTCGACGAGGAGGTGCGCAGCGGCGAGATCGCGTACCGCCTGGTGCGGCCGTACGCGTACGCGGGCTACCACCTGGCGGCGCACGCCGCCGAGCGGGGTCTGCGCTTCCTGGTGAACCTGGCCGTGGGCACGGCTCTGGCACTGCTGTACGTAGGGCCCGTGGCGCCCTCCTGGAGCGGCGTCCCGGTGGCGCTCGTCGTGGCGGCGCTGGGGGCGCTGATCGACTTCCTGGCGCTGTTCGGGATCGGGCTGCTGGCGTTCTGGATCGAGGACACGTCGTCGGTGCAGCTGATCTACAGCCGCCTGGTGATGCTGCTGGGCGGGATGCTGCTGCCGCTGGAGGTCTTCCCGGAGCCGGTGGGGTCGGTGGCGCGCGCGCTGCCGTTTTCCACGATGGTCTATGCGCCAGCGCGGCTGGCGCTGGCGGGGGGCGACGCGGCGTGGGTGCTGGAGCTACTGGCGCGCCAGGCGGTGACGCTGGCGGTGGGCGGCGCGCTGGTGTGGCTGCTGTACCGCGCGGCGGCGCGGCGGGTGAACGTGAATGGAGGTTAGGGCGATGGCGACCGGGCTCTGGCGGACGCTGGCGTTCATCGGCACGTATGTGCGCCTCAATCTCCAGGCGGCGCTGGAGTATCGCGTGAGCTTCTGGGCGCAGGTGTTTGCAATGGCGCTCAACGACGCGATGTGGGTGGCGTTCTGGGGACTGTTCTTCGCCCGCTTCCCGACGGTGCGGGGCTACGAGTTCCGGGACGTGGTGATGCTGTGGTCGTTCGGGGCGTTCTCGTTCGGTCTGGCGACGGGGTTATTCGGGGGGTGCTGGCGCTACGCGACGCAGGTCACGCAGGGGGCGCTGGACTTCTTCCTGGTGCTGCCGAAGCCGGTGCTGCTGCACGTGATCGTCAGCCGGATGAGCGTGTCGGCGTGGGGGGACACGCTGTTCGGGCTGGGGTGCTTTCTGGTCCTGGCGCGGCCGTCCGGGGAGGAGCTGGCGCTGTTCCTTCTGCTGAGTGTGTTCGGCGCGGTGCTCTTTGTCTCGTATGGAGTGATCGTGAACTCGGCGGCGTTCTGGCTGGGAAACGCGGATGGGTTGGCGGAACAGGTGCAGGGCGCGCTGCTGACGTTCTCGCTCTATCCGGGATCGCTGTTCTCGGGCGCGGTGAAGGTGGTGTTGTTCACCGTTGTGCCGGCGGGGATCGTGACCTGGCTGCCGGTGGGGCTGATCCGGCAGTGGGACTGGGGGATGGCGACGGTGCTGGTCGCGGCGGCGTCCGCCTCGGTCGGCGTGGCGGTGGGCGTGTTCTACGCCGGCCTGCGGCGCTACGAGTCGGGCAACCTGCTGGCGATGCGGAGCTAGCCCCTGAAGGGGAGGCGCATCCCCGTCAGGCGATTAGCCCCTCGCGCTTTTCCTCTTCGTAGAGGCGCTCAATCACGAACTCTTTCAGGAGTGTCTGATACCCCATCCCCTTGCGCTCCGCAACGGTTCGGACGCGCCTCAGGACGTCGTCTTCGAAGCGGATGGCGATCGTGCGCGAGCTCGTCGGCGTGCGCGTCGGGAGGTCCCGGAGATCATCAGGCCCGCCGCGTTTCATGGAAGCCAGAAGCGCCGGGCCGAGCGTGTGGGTGTCCCAGAATTTCTGTTCCTGAGCCTCGTTCGCGAACTGCGGAACGTCCTCCCAGCGGTCGATGGGGGTAGGAGCAGGTGCCTTGCGTGTCCGAAGGCTTGCTCGCTTCGTCCCACTCGACGCGTTGTTTCCCCGCGTTGGCATATCTACCTCCGATAGCGCCGCTTCTGCGCCTGGTCGGCATCCCTGGCTGTCACCACTCGAATCGAGTCGCGCCGCCACGTGTAGACGACGAGCAGGATGCGTCCATCCTCAGTTGCGCCGATCACGGCCGAGCGTCGCTCGCACCCAGCGTTGTATGCACCGGTTCCAACCCGATGCGAATCAGCGAGGGCCTCTTCAGCTTCACCGGGCGAAACCCCGTGCCTAGCGACGTGATCGACGTTGCCGTCATCCCACTCAAAGTCCGGCACCGCGCAGCACGGCTAAGTATATATGATCGTCAATATGACTAAGCTGCAGCACCGGCTCTCCAGTCGGCGAGGGCGTGGCGGTGGGCTTCGAAGGCGATGTTTGTCGGGAGGGTCTCGGCTGTGAACCAGGCGGCGGCGCAGGCGT
>DASTZM010000508.1:0-2304 GCA_035764305.1 Chloroflexota bacterium
CCCGGAATGACGCTGCGAGACCGGAATCGATCACCCCGCCTTGGCCGCGAGGCTCCGGCTCATGACGCGGGCGAGGCGGGCGGCGAAGGCGCGGGGATCGTCCGGCTGGTCGCCGTCGAGCACGCGCGCCTCGTCGAAGAGAAGGTGTGCGGCGTCCTCTTTGAAGGCGCGGTCGCCGTCGTCGAGCTTGGCGAGCGACACTACCAGCTCGTGCTTCGGATTGATCTCCAGCACCGGCTTGGCCGCAGTCTTGATCCGGCCCGCGCCGGCGAGAAGCTTCTCCAGTTGACGGTCCGGACCGAGGTCCGACGCTACCAGGCACACCGCGCTGTCGGTCAGCCGGTCGGAGGCGCGCACGTCGGAGACTTCGTCGCCGAGCGTCTGCTTGATGAAGGCGATCAGGTTGGTCACCGCCTCGTCCGCCGCCGGCGTGGCTTCGTCCTTGGCGTCGGTGCGCGGGATCAGCGCCAGGTCCGCCGCGCCCTGGGTCACAGACTTGAACGGCTTGCCGTCAAACGATGGCGCCGACGTGACCCAGAAGCTGTCAACCGGGTCGGCCAGCAGCAGCACCTCGACGCCGCGAGCGCGGAAGCCTTCGAGATGCGGCGAGGTCTTGAGCCGTTCGAGGTCGCTGCCGGCGAGATAGTAGATCGCGGTCTGGTTCTCCTTCAGCGCGCCGACATAGTCCTTCAGGCTGCGCAGCCCCTCGCCGGATGCCGTGCTCTTGAACCGCGCCAGCGCCAGCAGCGCGTCGCGGCGCTCAAAGTCCTCGTAGATGCCTTCCTTCAGCACCGAGCCGAAGTTCTCCCACACCTTGGCATAGGCCTCGGCATCGCTGTCGGCGAGCTTTTCGAGGTCACCGAGGACGCGGCCGGTGACGCTCTTCTTGATCGCGGTCAGGACCGGGCTGGTCTGGATCATCTCGCGGGAGACGTTGAGCGGGAGATCGGCGGAATCGACCAGCCCGCGCACGAACCGTAGATAGCGCGGCACGATATCGGCGTCGTCGGTGATGAACACCCGCTTGACGTAGAGCTTGATGCGCCCCTTGCGGTCGGGGTCGAACAGGTCGAACGGCTGCGAGCCCGGCACGAACAGGAGCGCGGTGAATTCGTGGCGGCCCTCGGCGCGGTAATGCACCGTCAGCGCCGGCTCGTCGAACTGTCCGGCGATGCTGCGGTAGAAGTCGGTGTAGTCCGCCGCCGTGATCTCGGAGCGTGGCTTGGTCCAGAGCGCGCCGCCGTCGGAGATTTCCGCGGGCTCGGCGTTCGCCTTCTCGACAAAGAAGATCGGCACCGGCACGTGGCCGGACTGCGCCTTGACGATGCGCTCCAGGTTCCAGCGCTCGGTGTAGGACTTGGCGTCCTCCATCACGTGCAGGACGACCCGCGTGCCGCGCTTGGGGGCCTGATCGAGCGCGACCGGTGCGACCGAGAACGTGCCCTGGCCGTCCGACGACCACAGCCAGGCCTCCTCGCATCCGGCGCGTCGCGAGATCACGTCGACCCGGTCCGCGACCATGAACGCCGAGTAGAAGCCGACGCCGAACTGGCCGATCAACTGGGCGCCGTCGCCGCCCTTGGCGGCCTCGATCTGCTCCATGAAGGCCCGGGTGCCGGAGCGTGCGATGGTGCCGAGCGATTCGACCATCTCGTCGTGGCTCATGCCGATGCCGTTGTCGTCGAACGTGATCTCCCGCTTGTCGGGATCGGCCGCGATGGTGATCCGCAGCTTCGGATCGTCGCCCAGGAGGGCGGGGTGCGCGATCGCCTCGTAGCGCAGCCGCTCGCAGGCGTCGGCGGCGTTCGAGATCAACTCGCGCACGAACACGTCTTTGTTGGAATAGACCGAGTGCACCATCATGTGCAGCAGCTTGGCGACGTCGGCTTCGAACGCGCGCCGCTCGGTCCGGGCATCGGCGGGTTGCTCCGGCGAGGCGGCGGGACGCTCGGTCTCGGTGTCGGCGGGATTTACGGTTTGGGCGTCGTTGCTATCGGTCATGGCGGGCAATTTCCCCTGGCGCTTCAATTGGTCAGGAGATGGCGAGGGAGACGGGCGAGGTCAAGTCATCGGCGCGTTCGAACGGAATTCGCTGATGCGGGAAGCTGGGGTTGTCGACAATGGTGCGACGATTTCGGTGCGCTCCCTCTCCCCGGAGGGGAGAGGGTTGGGGTGAGGGAGCCTGACTCCCTCGATAGACCGAAACCTCACCCCACCCATCTCGCTATGGGAGAGGGAGCCGACCGCCGTTGCCGACACGGCTCGCTCTCCGGGCACGGGTCGAAACGGAAGCGGCCGTCCGGT
>DASTZM010000509.1:0-2972 GCA_035764305.1 Chloroflexota bacterium
TTCGCCACCGCGGCGATGTCTCCCGCGGGCACCGCGGTGACGTTGTCCTGCGTCTTGCCTCGCATCGTCATCACGGTGCCGATGCGCTCCTCCTTCTCTTTCGACGCGTTCCAGACCTGACCGTCTGGCTTGAGCGTCCCGGAGTAGACGCGGAAGTACGTGAGCTTGCCGATGAATGGGTCGGCCAGCGTCTTGAACACGAGCGCGGCGAGCGGGCCATTGGGGTCGGGCGCCAGCTCGATCTCTTTGCCTTTCTCGGTCGCCTTGGTAGGGCCAACTTCGACGGGCGAGGGGAGAAAGGTGGTGATGGCGTCCAGGATCAGTCCCACACCTTTATTGGCCGCAGCGGCGCTACAGACAACGGGCACGATCGACCCGTTGCGTACGCCCTCGTGCACGCCCTTCACCACCTCCTCGTGGTTCAAAGGCTTGCCGTCCAGGTACTTCATGATCAGCTCGTCGTCGGTCTCGGCCACCGACTCCATCAGCTGATCGGCGAAGGTCTGGACCTCGTCGGTCAGATCGGCGGGAATCTCGCCCTCGGTGACCTGGCCGTTCTCGCCGAACATCAGCGCTTTGCGATCGAGCAGGTCGACCACGCCGGCGAATGCCTGGCTGCGTCCGATGGGTACCTGTACCGGCACGACGCACTTGCCGAACGTGTCGCGCAGCTGTTGCAGCGTTCCCTCGAAGTTGGCGTTCTCGCGGTCCATCCGGTTGACGACGACGATGCGCGGCAGGTCGCGCTCGCGCGCGTATTCCCACGCCTGCTCGGTCCCCACTTCCAGCCCACTGACCGCGTCGGCCAGGATGACGGCGCCGTCGACGACGCGCATCGCACCGATCACCTCGCCGACGAAGTCGGCGTAGCCCGGGGTGTCCAGCACGTTGATCTTGTGGTCCTTCCACTCGATCGGCAGCAGGCTGACTTGCACCGACATCGTGCGCCGGTGCTCGTCGGGGTCGTAGTCCGACGTCGTGGTGCCCTCGTCGACACGCCCCATGCGGTTGATGTGGCCGGCGTTGAAGAGCATTGCCTCCGCCAGCGTCGTCTTGCCGAGGCCCATGTGAGAGAAGAGACCCACGTTGCGGATCGCGTCGGACGCGTACGTCTTCATTTCTTGGTCGACCCCCTGGGTTGGAAGAGGGCCGATTATATCTGGGTACCCTGGTCCCGAATGGCCCAGGACGCGCACCATGCGAGCGCCGCGTACGGCCGTTTCTACCTCGAGAACCGGCCGGTCCTGCTGCGCGAGGCGGAGTTGCCGGACCCGCCTGACGCACGCGCGGTGGCGATGGCCCGCGAGTGGGGCTTCCACCGTGTGCACGCAGCCTCAGACATGGAGGCGCCGTCGTATGACGGTCCGTTCGCTGCCAGCCACCGTGCAGCATGGGGCGTCGCCCACGCGTCGGACGACCATCCCGCAATGGTGCATGGCCTCCCGCCCGATCCCGCGGCGATTGTCTCGGCCGTGGCGCGGGGGGCGGGGGGCTTCGGTCTGCGCCTGGACACAGCCATCATGCAGCACGGTCTGTCGCACGACGTGCTCTCGCTGCATCAGTGGCTGGAGCACCACGAAGACGAGCTGACGTCGTCCGTCGAGGTGCGCGATGCGCTCGCGCTGCTGGAGTACCCAGCGTACGGCTTCTGGCCCGACCTTGAAGGCGGGTTTGGCGTGCTTGTCTGCGCCGGCTACAACCCAACACTCGTCGACCTCGCCGTCGCCTCGGACGCAGACCTGGCCGAGTTTCCCGCGGCGATCTTCCCGTCACGCGGCTACCTGGACCTCGACACCTACGGCAAGCTCGTCGTCCTGACGCTGCGTGGGGCGACGCTGGTCACGTACCCGGAGCCGGTGCGCCGGCAGGTCGACGGGACTCCTTTTCGCACGACCTTTCTGTGGCCGCCGACAGCGCGCCCAGCCAGCCGGGGACGAGGAACAGAAGCGGAGGTCGGTCGCCGCTTCCAGGTACGCGACGGCGTCTCGACTATCCTCCATCAGCCGCTCGGCGAGCCGCATTGCGGACCGGCCTACTGGCGACTACCGGCGGGGCAGCGTCGCGCGCACCGACAGCTCGTGCTGAGCTTGGTCGAGGAAGTCGCGCCGCGCACGCTGGCTCCCGCTGAGGATCTGGAGCTTGAGGCGGTCGCGCGCCTGAGCCCCGACGGCGGCGCGCTTCTCTTTGTTGTCAACCGGCTCGACGCCCAAGTAGGAACGATCGCTATTCCTGCGCCGGAAGCGCTCAACGTCGGGCGGCCGCTGTTGCTCGAATCACTCTTCTCGACAGCGGACTCGCAGGCCGAGCCAGCTGGCGACGGCATCCGTGTACGGATGGGGCCGAAGGGGGTGCTGATCCTGAGACTGGGCTAGACTTCGCGCCGTGGTGAAGCCCGGCCGGCTCGTCGTCAAAGTGGGGACGGCGGTCCTCACCAGCGGCGGGCGATCTCTCGACGCCGAGCGGATGCGCGACCTGGCGCGCCAGATCGCCGCGCTGCGCGACGCTGGCCACGAAGTGTTGCTCGTGTCCTCAGGCGCCATCGCGGCAGGGCGGGAGCGCCTGCCCCTCGACGGCGCGCGACGCGACATCCCCGCGAAGCAGATGCTCGCCGCCATCGGCCAGCACCGGTTGATGCAGACCTGGGACTCACTCTTCGCCGACCGAGGCGTCATCGTCGCCCAGACGCTGTTGACCAAGCTCGATCTACGTGACCGCCAGGGCTACCTGAACGCGCGCAATACGCTGATCGGCCTTGTCGAGCACAAGGTGCTCCCGGTCGTGAACGAGAACGACGTCGTTCGCGTGGACGAGATCCACGTAACCGACGACAACCGGCTGTTCGGTGACAACGACAACCTGGCGGCGATGGTCGCCAATCTGGTGGATGCGCAGTTGCTCATCAACCTGACGAACACTGGCGGTCTGTACACGGCCGACCCGCGGCGCGTCGCGGGCGCCGAGCTGCTGCCTGA
>DASTZM010000510.1:0-4627 GCA_035764305.1 Chloroflexota bacterium
ACGCTGGCGCGTAAGGCCGTCGCCCTCGGGCTGCGCGTCATCGCGTCAGACCCCGCCGTGTCAGCGGAAGACGCGGCGGCGCTCGGCGTGCAGCTCGTCCCACAGCACACCCTGCTGGCCGAGTCCGACTTCGTTTCGCTCCACGCGCCGCTCACATCGGGGAGTCGCCACCTGATCGGCGCCGCCGAGTTGGCCGCCATGAGACCCACCGCCTACCTCATCAACTGCGCCCGCGGCGGCCTCGTCGACCAGGCCGCGCTCTACGACGCCCTCGCGGCCGGACGGCTGGCCGGCGCCGGCCTGGACGTCCTGGAGCAGGAGCCCCCCGCGGCCCAGGTACTGCAGGCGCTCCTGGCGCTGCCCAACGTCATCGTCACACCCCACGTCGCCTGGTATTCGGAGGAATCGACGGCCGACCGCCAGCGCATGGCGGCCGAGACCGTCCGCGCCGCGCTGGTGGCGACAATCACACCGGCAACCACACAAGGAGGAGTACGCACGTGAGTGGCACAGAGAGAAGGGAAGGATTGCCGGCGCTGCTGGTCTCGGACTTCGCCGGAACCGCCATGAAGGAGGAGGGCTCGGTCCTCACCGCCTACCGCACCGCGCTGAACGAGCACGATATCCCCTTCACCGAGGAAGACCTCGCCGCTCGGCGCGGCGCCAACAAGCGCGCCGTCTTCGAAGAGCTCGCCGCGCGCACTATCCAGGCGTCAAAGATCCCCGACGTCGCCGGCCGCGCCCTCGCTCGCTTCGAAGCCGTCCTGCGCCAGGAGTACGAGACCGGCGAGGTGCGCGAGATCGAAGGGGCCGAAGCCGCCTACCGGCGCCTAAAGGAAGCCGGCGTGAAGCTTGCCCTCACCAGCGGCTTCGAGCGCTCGGTCGTCGACCTGCTCGTGCGCCGCCTGGGCTGGGCCGACCTGTTCGACACCGTCCTGGCGGGCAGCGACGCCCCCGCCGGCCGCCCCGCCCCCTACCTCATCTACCGCACCATGACCGACCTCCGCGTCCACGACGTGCGCCGCGTCGCCGTCGTCGGCGACACGCCGCTCGATCTCCAGGCCGGGACCAACGCCTGCGCCGGCTGGGTGATCGGCGTGCTCAGCGGCGCGCACGGCCTGGAGACCCTCGGCGCCACCCGCCACACCCACCTCCTCCAGAGCGTCGCCGGCCTTCCTGCACTCTTCGGCGCATAGCCGTATGATGGCGGCGGCGCGATGACTACCCGCCGCCTTCTCCTGCACGCCGTCTCGCCCCTCGTCGGCGCGTCAGTCTTCACAGCGTGCGGCACCGCCTCCACCACCACGCCCACCGCGGGGACAAGAAAGCTCTCCGGTGGGCGCGCCGTCTTCATGGCCAGCGGCGATGCCGAGCGCTTCCAGATTCGCGACGGCCTTCTCCCGCTCCTCGAGTCCACCACCGGCGTCAAAGGTGAATGGATCCACTTCACCGGCGGCGGCTACTACGACAAGCTCTTCGCCATGTTCGCCTCGGACACCGCGCCGGATCTCTTCCTCTTCGCCCCCAGCTACTTCATCGAGTTCGTCGCCAACAGCACGCTGCGCAACGTCACGCCGCTCATCAAGCGCGACAAGTACGACGTCTCCGATTTCCCAGAGAAAGCCATCGCCCAGTACACGTATCAATCGAACCAGTACGGCTTCCCACAGGACTTTCCCACCCGCGCCATCTTCTACAACGTGGACCTGGTACGCCGCGCCGGCCTCAAGCCGCCGCCCAGCGACTACGGCTTCACCCCACCCACGTGGAGCTGGCAGACCTTTATCGAGTACGCCCGCAAGCTCACCACCGGTGACCCCGCCTCCGGGCCGGCCGGCGGCACGTTCGGCTGGAACACCACCTTTGGCTGGCGCCAGTACTCTGGCTGGATCTTCACCAACGGCGCCGAGGCATTCAACAAAGAGCTGACCGAGTGCCTCATTACCGACTCCAAGCCTGTGGAGGCGCTCCAGCACCTCTCGGACCTCATCCACCGCCACAAGGTTGCCCCCACCCGCCAGATGACCCAGACCGAGGTCTACGAGAACATGTTCAGCAGCGGCCGCGTCGCCATGACCGAGTCGCTGCCCGGCGCCATCAACCGCTACCGCGCCGTCAACGGCTTCAACTTCGACGTCACGCCCCTCCCCTCAGCCGGCGGCACCAAAGCAGCCACCGGCGGCGGCAGCGGTTACGGCATGTTCGGCGGCACCAAGAACATGGACGCCGCCTGGGAGTTCTTCAAGTTCATCGAGGGGCCCGAAGCCCAGCTCGCCCACGCCCGCGGCGGCGCCACCTATCCCTCCCGTAAGTCGATCCAGATCCACCCCGAGGTCGCCGTCGCCGGCCGGCCGCCGGAGCACTTCAAGATGTTCGTCGAGGGACAGAAGTACGTCCGCCTGGACCCACAGGTCAGCACCTGGCGAGACATCGAGGCTGCCGTCGACAAGGAGCTCGTCCCCCTCTGGGACGGCCAGCGCACCGCGCGCGAAGCCGCCGCCGCCGTCAAGCGCGTCGTCGATCCTCTCCTCAAGGACGCCACCGCCCGCAAGACGCGCGACCAGTAGTCTCCGTCTCCCTCTGATCGCTTGCGCGCCAAGGGTACGCGCCCCCAGGCTGCGCCATCCCCATCGCTGTACTATGGCGCCAGCCCGAAGACCGCCAGGAGGACATCCCGCTATGCCCACCCGCCGCCACCTGCTCCAGGTATCTCTCACTGCCTCAACCGCCGCGCTGGCAGCGTGCGGCACCCCCACCGCCAGGGAGGCCACCGTCCAGAGCGGCCCGCCGCGCCGCATCGTCCTCATCAAGACCAGCGGCGCTGCCCAGGACGACGCCTGGAAGGCCCAGTTCGCCCAGGCCACCAAGGCCACCAACGTCACCGTCGACATCGAGATCGAGGCCGACGCCCCCAACTACTACTCCAAGCGCGTCGCCGAGTTCGCCGCCGGCACCTCCAATTTCGACCTGATCAGCAACGCCGCCAATCAGGTGCTCCCGCTCGGCCTCAAGGGCCTTCTCGCCGACCTCAACCCCATGTGGAAGCGCGACAAGTGGGATGCCTCCATGTACTACAAGGCCGATCTCGAGACGTGGACCTGGAAGACCAAGCTGTGGGCCATGCCCTTCCAGTTCGGAGGCGAGACCTGGATGTACAACAAGCAACTCTTCGACGCCAAAGGCATCAGGCACCCCACCAAAGACTGGACCTACGATGACCTGCTGAGCATCTGCCAGAAGCTCAACGACCCCACCAACAACGTCTACGCCATCCAGATCGGCCAGAACACCATCCAGTACATGTTCGGCACCTTCCTGCGTAACCACGGTGGCAAGGTGCTCAACGACACGCGCGACAAAGCCCTCTACGGCGACGACGCGAGCGCCCTGCGTGGCGCCGAGCTTAACGTCGACCTCCACCAGAAGCACAAGGTCGCCTGGACCGCCGCGCTGCTCAAGAACGTTCCCGCTAACACCACGCCCATGCGCTCCAAGCAGGCCGCGCTCGAGGTCAACGGGCTCGGCTCGTACGTCACCATCGCCCAGTCCATCGGCATGCAGAACCTGGACTTCCTTCCCCCGCCCAAGGGCCCCACCGGCATCCAGACCGTCCGCGTCGCCGGCAACTCCTGGTCCATCCCCGCCCAGTCCAAGAACGTCGACGCCGCCTGGACCGTGCTCAAGTACAACCACACCAAAGAAGGCATGCTCGGCCCGCAGCTCGAGGCCATCTCCTGGCCCCCGCTCATCTGGGCCGGCACCGACCCCAAGTGGGCCGACCGTTTCAAGGGCACGCGCATCGAGGACGTGCGCGCCAACTGGCAGAAGAACGGCCAGAACCAGGTCACCGGCATCCCCGAAGGCGACCCGCTCCTCGCCGAGATGAACGCCCCCCTCACCCAGGCGCTCAACGGCGAGCTCTCCGCGCGCGAGGCGCTCCGCCTTTCCGCGGAAAAGGCGAACGCCGGCTTCGCCAAGCGTCCCACGGAGTGGAAGCTCTAGCTTTCCCGGCTCCCTGTCGCCCCTAGTACCCCTGACGCCCCCGACCCCGGTGACCCATTCGGACCCCGCGCACGACCCCTACCGCCTGGAGCGCTTCGTCACCGCTCAGGACGCCAGCGGCACCTACGCCCGCGCCGTCGAGGAGCTGCGGCGCGGACACAAGACCACCCACTGGATGTGGTTCGTCTTCCCACAGATCGCCGGGCTGGGACAGAGCCACACCTCCCGCACCTACGCCATCTCCTCGCTCGACGAGGCGCGCGCCTACCTCCGCCACCCCGTCCTCGGCCCGCGCCTCCGCGAGTGCGCCGACCTCGTCGCCGCCTCAACCGCGCCCAGCGCGCTCGACATCTTCGGCGCCATCGACACGCAGAAGCTGCGCTCCTCGATGACCCTTTTCCTCCGCGCCGGCCCCACCGAGCCCGTCTTCCAGCGCGTCCTCGACCGCTACTTCGACGGCCGCCCCGACCCCGCTACCGACCAGCGTCTCTGACCCACTCCCCCCCGCCGGCCCCGCCCCGCGCTCACCACCACTTCCTGATCTTGTCGATCGTGAAGTCCAGCGCCCCATCCAGCAGCGCGTGCAGGTCCGCCACCGACGCACGCGGCGCCGCCGCTCGTTCAG
>DASTZM010000511.1:0-2842 GCA_035764305.1 Chloroflexota bacterium
CCCGCTCTGCGTCCCCGCGCGCATCTCGCTCTGGACCGGCCGCTGGCCGCACTCCCACGGCGCCCGAACCAACGAGATCCCCATGCCGCCCCAGGAGACGCACTTCGCCCGCCTCCTCCACGAGCACGGCTACACGCTCGCCCACTTCGGCAAGAACCACTGCTTCACGCCGGACGATCTCGACCGCTACTTCGACCACGTCTTCCTCGCCGGACACGGCGACCGCGTCGCCGAAGGCGTGACCATGGTCCACTCCGGCCCGCAGCGCGGCCAGCCCGTCCCCGACACCGGCGGCGTGCGCCGCCCCGTCGCCACCGTACGCGCCGAGCCGCCCGAGCAGTCCGCCACCTACCGCGTCGTGGACGAAGCCACCCGCTACCTCGACCAGCGCGCCGAATCCGCCGCCCCGTTCTGCCTGTGGGTCTCCATCCCCGACCCGCACACGCCCCTCCAGGTGCCCGAGCCGTACGCCTCGCGCTACCCGCCCTCGGACGTCCCGCTCCCACCCTGGCGCGAAGGCGAGCTGGACACCAAGCCCGAGCGTCAGCGCGTCTTCTCCCACCTCCTCCACTACGACGATCTCCGCGAGGACGACGTCCGCCTCGCCGCCGGCATCTACTACGGCATGATCGACTTCATCGACGAGCGCGTCGGGCACCTGCTCGACACGCTCGAGCGCCTCCATCTGCGCGAGAGCACCCTCGTCGTCTTCACCGCCGACCACGGCGACTACCTCGGCGAGCACCACCTCCTCGCCAAGTCCAACGCCTTCTACGACTGCCTCACCCGCGTCCCCCTCCTGCTCTCCTGCCCCGGTAGCGCCGCTGGGACCCAGCGCGTCGGCCATCCGGTCAGCCTGATCGACGTCATGCCCACGCTGCTCACCCTGGCCGGCGTTCCCCTACCCGACGGCGTGCAGGGGCAGCTCCTGCCCGGCCTCCCCATCTCGGGCGCCCCGCGCGACGCCGTCTTCTCCGAGTACGGCGCCGGCGGCCCACCCGTCACCCTGGAAGTGGCCCGCCGCCTCTGCCCGCCCGGCCAGCCCCGCATCCTTCCGCCCCTGCTCCGTCAGCGCGAGGGAGAAGGCCACGGAAAGATGGTCTTCGACGGCCGCTGGAAGTACTGCTACGACTCCACTCCCACCGGCGGCGAAGAGCTGTACGACCTGCAAGACGACCCGTGGGAGCTCACCAACCTCGCGTCGCGGCCCGAGCACGCCGCAACCATTGAGCGGCTCCGCCGCCGCCTGCTCGACTGGATGCTCGAGACCGAGAACGCGCGCCCCGTGCCGCTGCACTACGACACCGCCGCGCTGGCCTCCGCATGACCGCCGTCCAGGCGTACTTCGACGCCGCGGCCGCCGTCGTCCGGAAGGTCTCCGAGACGCAGGGTGACGCCATCGAACACGCCGCCCAGCGCTGCGCCGCCGCGATCGCCGCGGACCACCTCGTCCACCTGTTCGGCAGCGGGCACTCGCGCATGGCCGTGGAGGAGATCTGGCCGCGCTATGGCTCCTTCCCCGGCTTCCACCCCATCGTCGAGCTCTCGCTCACCTTCCACAACCAGGTCGTCGGCGCCAACGGCCAGCGTCAGGCCATGTTCGTCGAGAACACCCCCGGCTTCGCCGCCGCCATCCTGCGCAACTTCGTGCTCCACCCCGAAGACGTCATGATCGTCTTCTCCACCTCCGGCACCAGCGTCGTCCCCGTCGAAGTGGCCATGCTCGCCCGCCAGGCGGGGCTGTTCACCATCGGCGTCACGTCCGTCGAGCACTGCCGCCGCGCGGCGCCCAGGCAGCCCGACGGCAAGAAGCTCCTCGACGCCGTCGACCTGTCGCTCGATAACTGCGCCCCGCCGGGCGACGCCGCCGTGCGCGTCGACGGTCTCGACGAGCCCGTCGGCCCCCTATCCACAATCGGCAACACCGTCATCGCCAACGCCCTCAAGTGCCGCGTCGCCGAGCTGCTCACCGCCGCCGGCCAGCCCCCCCTCGTCCTCGCCAGCTCCCTCACCGTCGGCCCCGAAAGGTCCGCCCACCTCTTCGACGCCGCCTACGACGACCACGCCCGCCGCACAAGAGGAGCGCTGCGCACGTAGCGGGGGTCCAGGGGCGCAGCCCCGGCGGGTGCAGGGCGGAGCCCTGCGAAAGACAGCTAGGGGGTCCGGGGGAGCGCAGCGTCGCCCGGTGCGACCGCGTACCATGACGCCCTCTCAAGGAGGCCCTATATGACTGTCCGCATCGCCGTCCTCGGCTCCGGCTTCGTCTCCGAGTTCTATCTCAACGGCCTCAAGGACGTGCCCGACCACCAGGTCGTCGTCAACTACTCCCAGTCCGCCGGCCGGGCGCGCGCCTTCGGCGAGCGGTGGGGCATCGCCAACCAGACCACCTCCATGGAGGAGGCGGTCAACCGCCCCGACGTCGACCTCGTCCTGATCGGCCTCCCCAACGACGTCCACCTCGAAGCCACGCGTCTCGTCGCCAAAGCCAGGAAGCACGTCGTCTGCACCAAGCCCCTCGCCCGCACCGGCGACGAAGCCCAGCAGATGCTCGACCTCGTCCAGGAAGCCGGCGTCCTCCACGGCTACGCCGAGACCGAAGTCTTCTCGCCCGCCGTGATCCGCGTGCGCCAGATGATCGACTCCGGCGCCGTCGGGCGCATCTTCACCATGCGCTCGCGCGAGGCCCACTCCGGCCCGCATGCCGATCACTTCTGGGACCCCCAGCGCTCGGGCGGCGGCGCCTTGATGGACATGGGCTGCCACATGATCGAGGCCTTTCGGTACTTCCTCGGGAAGGAAGACAAGGCCGTCGAGTGCATCGCGTGGGGCGAGCGCCTGGTCC
>DASTZM010000512.1:0-18424 GCA_035764305.1 Chloroflexota bacterium
AGGGCGTCGTCCAGGTTGGTTGAGTGGCGTGCGAAGCCGTGCTCCTGGGCGAAGGCGGCGGTCCGCTCCGGCACGCGCCCGATCAGCCAGCGCAGCTGGTGACCCTCGCGCGCCATGATGCGGGTGTGGGAGCGCGCGATCTGGCCATAGCCGACGATGGCGATGCGCAACGGGTCGCTCATGACGGCGCGAGTGTACGCCGCTGATCGTTCGGCGCTTGGGGCGGGTCTGATACCTTCGGCAGGTGGGTGAGCGCGAGGTGGGTGGGGCGCCAGCTGGCGCAGCTGAGTCGGTGTCGGTGGAAGAGGCGCTGACTCACGAGTGGCTCGTCACCGACGGGCTCGGGGGGTACGCGTCCGGCACCGTCGTCGGGCCGCACACGCGCCGCTACCACGGGCTGCTGGTCGCCCCGCTGGCGCCGCCCCTGGGGCGGCACATCCTGCTCAGCAAGCTCGAGGAGACGCTGGTCGTCGGGGAGCGGGAGTACCGGCTGGGCGCAAACGAGTTCGAAGACGGCTCGATCAGCCCGCGGGGCTACGTCCACCTGGCGGATTTCACGCTGGAGGACGGGCGGCCGGTCTGGCGCTACGCGTGCGACCAGGTCACGCTGGAGAAGCGCGTGTGGATGGAGCGGGGCCGGACCGCGACGTGCGTCTCGTACCGGATAGACGGGCTGCCGAGTGGCCCGAGGGCGACGCTGCGGCTGGCGCCACTGTGCTCATTCCGAGAGTTCCACCACGAGACCGTCGGGAGCGACGACTGGCGGTTCCGAGTCGAGCGGACAGATCAGGGGCTGTGGGTCAGGCCCTACGCCGGGGCCGCTCCCTATCTTCTCTCGGTCGCGGCCCCTCGCGGTTGGACGTGGGGCGGCCACCAGGGCTGGTGGTGGCACTTCCTGCATCGGGAGGAGCGGTCGAGGGGCCAGGACTACCTGGAGGACTGCTTCCAGGCGGGGGAGATTGCGTGTGAGGTTGGTGCGGGAGAGACGCTGGTCGTCACGGTGTCGCTCGAACCTGGTCCGCCCCCGACGTCTCCGGCGGGCGGGGCGAGCGAAGGATTCGAAGAGCAGCTCCGCCGCGCGGCGCACGACTTCATCGTGGTGCGGCCGATACCTGGGGAGGACGACTCGCGGACGGTTCTGGCCGGCTATCACTGGTTCGGCGATTGGGGACGGGACACGTTCATCGCTCTGCCCGGGCTGGCCCTGGCGACGGGGCGCCACGACGAGTGCCGCGCCATCGTGCGCACGTTCGCGCGCTACGTCGACCGGGGGATGCTCCCCAATCGGTTCCCGGACAGCGGCGCACCGCTCGACGATGGGGACTACAACACGATCGACGCGTCGCTCTGGTACGTCCACGCCGTCGATGCGCTGGACCGTCTCACGGGCGGCGGGCTGGTGGCGGAGGTCTATCCGGTTCTCTCTGAGATCGTGGACTGGCACGTGAAGGGGACGCGCTTCGGCATCCAGGTTGACCCGGAGGACGGGCTGATCCGCACCGACAACCCGCAGCTGACGTGGATGGACGCGAAGGTCGGCGACTGGGTGTGCACCCCGCGGGACGGCAAGCCGGTCGAGATCGCCGCCCTCTGGCACCACGCGCTGCAGCTGATGGAGGTCTGGGCGCGCCTGCTGGGGCGTCGCGCGACCGAAGCGCGGAAGTACTCGGCGCTGCGCGTCAAGGTGGCCGAGAGCTTTGGGAGGCGCTTCTGGAATCGGGCCGACGGCTACCTGTACGACACGATCGACGGCAGCCAGGACGCCGACGTGAGCTTCCGGCCGAATCAGATCATCGCCGCGGCGCTCCCCGAGTCGCCGCTCACCGCGCGCCAGCGCAAGTCGATCGTCGACAAGGTGGTGTCCAGGCTGTGGACGCCGCGCGGTCTGCGGACGCTTGACCCTGCCGATCCGCGCTACCGGGGCCGCTACGAAGGCGACGTGTGGAGTCGCGACGGCGCGTACCACCAGGGGACGGTCTGGCCATGGCTGCTCGGGCCCCTGGTCGATGCGCACCTGGAGGTATATGGCGACAAGTCCAAGGCGCGGCGGCTGATCGAGCCGCTGACGCGGCACCTGATGGAGGAGGGCTGCGTCGGGAGCATCAACGAGATCTTCGACGGCGACGCGCCCCACGCACCGCGGGGCGCGGTGGCGCAGGCGTGGAGCGTGGCGGAAGTCTTCCGCGCGTGGGTGAACACCGTACACTGAAACACAGATAGTCCCCCAGATAGTTCAAGGAGGGCGGGCCATGTTTTTCTTCCGCAAGCTCGGTCAGTGGATCGGCATGCTGACCGGCATCTTCGTCGAGAAGACCGACGATCGCTTCTCGGTCGAGCGCCGGCTCTCGTACGACCGGCAGCAGCGCGCGCAGCAGCTCAAGCAGCAGCGCAACCTGGCAGTCGACGTCGGCGCCTACGCCGTCGAGCTGGCGCAGGAGCTGGGCGAGGCGGTGATCGAGGTGGAGGACCTCCGGTCCCAGGCGAAGGAGCACGTCGCGCGGGCCAACGCCGCGAAGGCACGCGCTGACGCCAAGACCGAGGAAGAGGAGCTGGCGCGCGCCTCCAAGCTGGCCGAAGAGCTGGCCGAGGCCGAAGACCACCTGGCGCAGCTCCAGTCCGAGAAGGAGGCGGCGCTCAAGGACAAGGAAGAGGCCTACGCCATCATCGAGGATGGGATCGCCAACCTGCGCGCGCAAGCGCGCGAGGACGCCCGTCTGGCCCGCCGCGCCGGCATGAACGAGCTGCGCGAGCGCTCGCTCGAGATGCGCGAGAAGCTCTCTCAGATGATCCCGGAGGACCGGGACAACATGCGCGAGGAGATTGGCGCCAAGCTCAACAAGCGCGAGGCGCGACTGGAGGCGCGGCGCGAGCTGACCGACCGCGTGCTCTCACGGGAGCGTGAGGCGCGGATGCGCGCCTCCCAGAACATCTCGGCGAAGGGACGCGCCAACCTGAGTGAGCTGTTCGCCGAGGTGGGCTACACGCCCACGGCGACCGACGCCTCGGCCGGCGCCGCCGCCGCGGCGCAGCAGCGCTCGGCCGAGGAGACGCCACCCCCGAGCGGCGCCTAGCGGGTGACGCGAATCAAGTGGGGCCGTGTCGTCACGGCCCTGCTGATCCTCCTGATCTTCGTGTACGGCGGCGCGCTGCTCCTGGGAGTGGCGCGGCCGGACGAACTGCCCGGCGTGAGCGCGCTGCCCGGGCTGCGCGATGTCCTGCGGGGCGCCGAATCGCGCGGCTCTCCTCAGGCGCAGCCCCCCATCGCCATCCCGACCGCGGCGCCACAGCCCGCCGGTCAGCCCACGCCCCCGCCTCTGCCGACCGCACCGCCTGCACAGCCGACGACGCCACGCCCGACGGCCGCGCCGACCGCCCGGCCCAACCAGGCGCAGCCGACCGCGGCGCCCGACACGGGCTTCCGGTCAGAGGTGCGTGTCCCCGAGTCGACCGGCACCTTCCGGCTGGGGTACGTCACGGTCGCTTTCGACAAGGAGTTCCCGCCGTACGCCCCGGTTGTGCTGCTGTTCCAGGAGAAGCTGGCCGAGAAGCGGGGTCTGGGGGTGCGCTTCGTGCCCTTCGATATCGAGGACCGGAACCGCATCTCTGAGGCGCGGCGCGGCGAGCTGCTCCAGACGGGCGGGTTTGACGTGCTCCTGACGACGATGGGCAGCTATGCGCTGTACGGCGGTCCCAACGTCGGCAAAGTGACGGCGATCGTCGGCGAGTCGGCGGGCGCCGACAAGGCGATCGTCCAGGCGAGCGCGGTCCAGACCTTCAACGACATGGCAGGGAAGGCGTTCGCCTTCTCGGACAGCAGCGTCAGCGAGTACCTGCTGTACTACATGCTCCGCGTTGGCGGGGTACCCGCCAACCAGACGATTCGCTACGGCCAGGAGAACCTCAACCAGGCGGTGCGGCGCTACCTGGCGCGCGAGGCGCACGGCGTGGTTGGTTGGACCAGCGGAGACATGGAGCAAGCGGCGCGGCGCGAGGACTCGCGCGTCCTGATGACGTCCGACCAGTTCCGGGTCACGATGGACGTGGTGATCAGCGGTGCGCGCGCGCTCGAGACGAAGCGCGAGGCGCTGCAGGCGTTTCACGACGCGTGGTTCGAGGCGACCAAGATGTCGATCGAGCGGCCCGGCGACGCGGCGGCGGGGATGGCCAAATGGAACGCGTCGTGGACCGGCGTCGGCTCGGCGAAGGACCTGAACGATGCGCTGCAGGAGTTCGCCCAGGCGACGCTCCAGGACAACGCGACGGTCATGTCCGACCAGAATCTGCCCCTGCTCCACTCGCGCTACAAGGAGAGCCAGGTGGTCTGGCTCTCGGGTGGACGCGAGGTGCGCCAGCTGCTGCGCGACGACCAGCTGGCGACGATCTTCGATCCTGCGTTCGTGCGCGGGAGCGCGCGTGACCAGGCGCTGGTCTCGACGCGCCCGCCGGTCAACCCGAGCTTTCACCTGACGGCGCGCCCGCAGGTACAGGGGCTGACGCCGGAGCAGCAGGGCCGACTGACGACGGTGGCGGTGCTGGGGGTGCGCGAGGTGCAGTTCGATCCGGGCAGCACGTCGCTCTCGCGCCCGGCGCAGCAGGCGATCGAGGAGAGCGTCATCCCTGTGCTGCGCAGCACGGTGGGGACGTACCTGCGGATCGAAGGCTCGGCGGCGTGGCCGGCCGGCGCGGGCCTCAACGAGGCGCTCGTGAACGGGCTGGCGTTCGAGCGCGCACGGGCGGTGCAGGACTACATCATCAAGTTCGGCATCCCGGTGGAGCGCCTGGTGCTGGCGAGCACGCTGCCGCGCTGCCGCGAGTGCACCGACGCCGAAACGATCCGCGCGGATGACCGCGTGACGTTCTCGATCGTCACCGGGTAGCCCGGTAAGGCGCGATGCGCTGGCGGTTCTGGCTCGATCAGCTGACGAGCGGCAAGAGTCTGGTGACCGCGGGCGCGGCGGCGGTGGGGCTGCTGGGATGGGCGACGACGCACAACCCGATGTTCGGGTGGCTCATGCTCGGCGGCAGCGGCGCGTGGACAGCGCTGATGTACTACGTCCTCGGCCACGCCGCCGGCGACGCCTCGCTCGCGCCGAACCGCGCGGCCGAGCTGCGGGAGGTCGAGGAGGGACTCCGGCGCTTTCCGGAGCCGCGCGGCGAGGCGGACCGTGTCCGCTGGCGCCAGCGCACAGGGCAGCTGCGCCGGATCGTCGACCTAGAGCGAATCCTCTTCGCCGATCTGCCAAAGACGACGAGTGGCGTCACGTTGCTGAGCCCCGAGCAGCAGCTCCAGATCAGCGAGGTGGTCGACCAGGCGATCGACCTGGCGAAGCGGCGCACGCTCCTGATCCGCGCGCTGCGGGCCAATCCGCGGACGCAGATCGAAGGAGAGCTGCGCGACCTGATCGCGCGGCGCCAGCAGGCGCGCGAGCGGGTCAGCGCGGAGATGGACGAGCTGATCTCGCTCAAGCGCGAGCAGGCCGAGCGGATCGAGCGCTGGGAGGACGACCTGAACCTGACCGAGATCAACCTGGACCAGATCGAGACGTTTCTCCGTGCGGTCGCCTACGACCAAACCGTGACGCCGACGAACGTGAGTCAGCGAATCGGGACGATCAGGCAGCGCGTCGAGGCGCGCAAGGAGTCTGTCGAGGAGCTGGAGCGCCGCATCAACGAGGCGGTTGGCTAGCCGCCGCGTACGCGGCGAAGACCAACCGGACGGCTTCGAGACAGTCCTCCACGGTGGCCGCGGGAGGCCTGCCCGCCCGGAGGCGCGCCAGGCTGTCGAAGGCCCAGTCGCGGTAGCGGTCTCCCTGGCGCCCGCCTTCGACGGCTTGCTCGCCGGCGGCGGTGACAAGGGTTAGCTCGGCGTCCCGACCAATCAGGTACGCGCCCTGGGCCGCGACGCGCGTCTCGTTGTCGCCGCTGCGCGTCATTCCTGCGGCGGCGTCCGGGTAGGTGTAACCGGCCTCGACCGTGCCGGCGAAGCCCGACGATGACCGAAGAGTGGCCGCGCCGAAGTCCTCGATTGCCAGCCGGTGCGCCCGACTCGACGCGATCGCGCCGGTGACCTGGAGCGCGCCGCCGGCGAGGTGGCGCAGGTAGTCCATGCCGTGGATCCCCAGGTTCAGCAGCGCGCCGCCGCCCGCGGTGGCGGGATCGAGCATCCAGCCTGAGCCCCACGCGGCGTAGCGCTGCGGGGGACCGTTGACGATCCGCACGTGGGCGTGCGCGACGTCGCCGAGCGTCCCCTCGTCCCGCAGCCGGTCGAGGAGCGTCCAGATGGGGTCGTACCGCTGGACGAGCGCGACCGAGACCCAGGCGCGCTTCTGGGCGGCGAGCGCGGCGACCTGCTGCACGTCCGCCGGGTCCAGCCCGAGGGGCTTCTCGGCGATCAGTGGCAGGCCGGCGTCGAGCAGGATGCGCGCCTGAGCCGCCATATCGGCGACGCGACCGAGCGCGAGCACCGCGTCGGGCTTGGCGCGCACGATCGCCTCGGCGTCAGCGACGGGCGACGCGCCCAGGTCGGCGGCCCACTTCGCCGCGACGGCGGGATCGGGGTCGGAGACGGCGACGAAGCGCGCGCCGGCTTCGCGCAGGAAGGCAGCGTGACGGGGGAGGTGCCAGTGGGACGCGCCGGCGACGGCGAGGCGCATGCCTTTGCCGGGCTCGCCGTCGCCCACAACCGGGTCGGGGGCCCAGCGCTGCGTGGCCACCGGCGCTACACCGACCGGAGGTCGAGCGCGCCGTTGTTCAGGCCGATCTCGACTTTCTTCCCGGGCATGAGCGTGCCGTCGATCAGCTTCTCCGCGACGGCGTCCTTGACGTGGGTCTGCACGATGCGGATGAGTGGGCGCGCACCGTACTCGGGCTCGGTGTGCTGCTCGAGCAGCCACTCCCTGGCGTCGGGGGTGACGTCGAGCGCGATTCCCTGCGCCGCGAGCTGCTTGGCGGTCTTGGCGAGCGTCAGGTCCAGGATCTTGCCCAGCGCCGCGCGGTCGAGCGGGTCGAAGACGATCACGCCGTCCAGGCGATTGAGGAACTCGGGACGGAAATGATCGCGCACCGCCTGCATGACGGCCTGCTTGGGATCGATCCCGGCGGGGAGCTCCTGGGGGTAGGCGAGGGCGCGGGTCCCGAGGTTGGAGGTCATGACGATCACGGTGTTGCGGAAGCTGACGACGCGCCCGCGCGAGTCCTGAAGCTGGCCCTGGTCGAGCACCTGGAGGAAGAGGTCGTAGACATCGGGGTGGGCTTTCTCGACCTCGTCGAGGACGACGACCGAGTACGGCTTCTGGCGCACCTTCTCGGTGAGCTGGCCGCCTTCTTCGTAGCCGACGTAGCCCGGTGGGGCGCCGATCAGGCGGGCGACGTTGTGCTTCTCCATGTACTCGGACATGTTGATCATCACGACGGCGTCTTCGGCGCCGAAGAGGAACTCGGCCAGCGCGAGCGCGCTCTCGGTCTTGCCGACGCCAGACGGGCCGAGGAACAGGAAAGACCCGATGGGGCGCTTGGGGTCCTTGAGACCGGCGCGGGCGCGGCGCACGGCGCGGGCGAGTGCGCTGATGGCGGCGTCCTGGCCGACGACGCGCTGGTGGAGGATCTCTTCCATGCGCGCCAGGCGGTCCTGCTCCTGGCCGGCGATCTGGCCGATGGGGATGCCGGTCTGCTGGGAGAGGGCCTGGGCGACGTCTGAGTCGTCGACCGTCGAGTCCGTTGTTGGAGCGGAGCCGAACGCCGCAGTCTGCGACAGGCGCACCAGGGCGCAGGCGCGCTGGAGGAGCGACACCGCGGCGCCGGGTTGGGGGGATTGGATGTATTGCTTCGAGAGGGAGGCGGTGGCTTTGAGAGCGCCGTCGGCGATGGCGACGCTGTTTTGAGCCTCGAGCGCTGGCTTGAGCGCGGCGAGGATCTCTTGCGTCTCGGCGTCGGTGGCGGGAGGGACGGTGAGGGGACGGAGGTGGTCGCGCAGGGCCGGATCGGCCTCGAGGTAGCGCGTCGCGAGGGGGGGCGTGCTGGTGCCCAGGACGCGCACGCGCCCGTCCAGGATGGCCTGCTTCAGGGCAACGCCGGCCTCGACGAAGCCGGTGAGCGGCGCGGCGCCGAAAAACTGGTGCAGGTCGGGCAGCGCGACGATGCCACCCTGGGCGCGCTCGAGCGCCTGGCGGACCACCAGCTCGGGTCCATCGAGCAGCGCGGCGGGGGACACGACGTAGAGCGCGGGCGCGATCCCCGGTAGCGGAGCGCGGGCGATGAGCTGCGCGAGGGCGGTGATGAGCGAGCGGCGTCCGACCCCGGTCTCGCCCAGCAGCACGACGCTGGTCTGGGGCTGCACGAGAAGGTTGGCAAGCTGCTGGAGCAGTGCTGGGCGCTCCACCACTTTGGGTGCGCGCGCGGACTTCACGGCTTCCACCAGGTCGGTGACGGCACCGTTCGGTCGGACGCCATCGTCGCGGGACTGGCCATCAGACGTGCTTTGCGCGACGGCGGTCTGCCCGTGACGCGCGGCGAGAGGTGGTGGGAGCGGGACGTCGGCGGAGGCGGCCTGCACGCGCGCGGCGGCGACGCCGGCGTCCTCGAGCGCGCGGCGGGCGGGCGTCTCTTCTTCCAGCAGCGCCGCGAGGAGGTGGTCGGTGCCGGCGGCGGGCTTGCGCTGCTGGACGGCGAGGCGCCGCGCGTGCTCGACGATCCGGTCGACCTCGGGCGCGACGTCGAAGCTCTCGCCGCCATAGCGGTGAGTCAGCTCGCCGGGCGTGAAGCCGGTGCGCGCCTCCTTGAGCACGTGGTCGAGGCGGCTGCGCAGCTCGAAGAGGTCGGCGCCGAAATACGTGCGCAGGAGCTTCGCCGCCAGGCCGTCGCCCTGCTTGAGCAGCGCGGTGGCCAGGTGATCTCCGGTAAGGGTGTGGTGGCCGCTGTTACGCGCGACGACGGCGGCCATGTCGAGGGCGCGCACGGCCTCCGGCGAGAGGCCCGAGGTGCGCAGCTCCGCCATCGCTCCTTACGATACCCACTCATGACCTCCCAAGACCCCAGCGCGGCGGCGGGCCGACCGCTGATCGGGGACCGCACGCAGTATCTGAATCTGGAGCAGATCGAGGCGGTGTGCGCGGCGATGAATGCGCGCCTGCTGGTCCGCACCGACGCGCTGATCGACGCGCTGAGGAGGGAATTGACGGCGCTGAGCGCGAGCGCGCTGCGCTCCGGCGCTCTGGGGCAGGGGTTATTCGGCGCGCACGTACAGCGGCCGGGCCTGATCCTGGTGGCAGGCCCGGGTGGCACGGGCAAGACGTACTTCGCCGAGCTGCTGGCGCGCGTGATCTATGGCGAGCGCTTCGCCGACCATTTGATCGGGGTCAATTGCAGGACGTACTTCGCGGGCCGCTTCCCGCCCTTGCCGCGCGCCAAGCTCGAGTCGGGTCCGCTGGCGATCGTCGCGCTCGATGCAGTCGAGGTGCTCTCGCAGGTGCCGCCTGTGGCGGCGCTGTGGGCGGATGCCGTCCGGCAGGGGCGCGCCCCGCTGCCGGTGATGACAGATGGCGGGGGCGGGGGGAACACGGCCGTCGCGGAGCTGTCATTCGCGCGGGCGCTGATCGTCGCGACGGCGAACGTGGGGCGCGAGGAGGTGGTGCACATCGGGTTCCGACCGGAGGACGCGCACCCGGTCGACGCGGCGGCGTCGGACCGAATCATCCGCGAGGCGCTGGGCGATCTGTTCGCCGACGACCTGGCCGAGCTGTTCGCGCCCGAGCGCTGGATCATCCTGCCGCCGCTCGACCGGGCGGGGATGGGGCGCCTGGTCCAGCTAGAGATGGCGGCGGTGGCAGAGCGGCTGCCGAGGAGCTCGCCGCCAGTCGAGGTGGAGCGCGAGGCCGCGGAGCGGCTGATACAGCGCGCGCTGGACGCGCGCTCGCCGAACAAGACGGCGGCGCTGGTGGAGCTGATCCAGCAGCTGGTCGAGCCGGCGGTGAACGAGGCGCTGCTGCGCGCTGCCGCGCCGATACCGCTGCGCGTGCGGGTGACGCTGTCCGGCGGCGAGCCGATGGTGAGCGTGGAACAGGTGTAGTGGAACGGGTCTGACCGGGGGGCGTTGACTCAGGCGGGATGCCCGAGCTGCCGGACGTCACGGTCTACGTGGAGGCGCTGCGGCGGCGGGTGGTGGGCGAGCCGCTGCAGGGCGTGCGTCTGGCTAACCCGTTCGTGCTGCGCTCGGTGATCCCGCCGATCGACGCGGTGAGCGGCAAGGTGGTCACGGAGGTGCGCCGGCTGGGGAAGCGGGTCGTGCTGGGTCTGGAGGGTGATCTGTTCCTGGTGATTCACCTGATGATCGCGGGACGTCTGCGGTGGCGCGAGCGGGACGCGAAGCCGCCGGGCAAGCTGGCGCACGCGGCGCTCGACTTTCCGAAGGGGACGCTCCTGCTGACCGAGGCGGGCACGAAGAAGCGGGCGTCGATCCGCGTGGTGCAGGGCGAGGCCGGACTGGCGGAGCAGGACCCGGGTGGGCTGGAGGTGCTGGACTCGAGCCTGGAGGCGTTCCGCGCGGCGCTGACGCGCGAGAGCCACACGCTGAAGCGGTCGCTGACCGATCCGCACCTGTTCAGCGGGATCGGCAACGCGTACTCGGACGAGATCCTGCACCGGGCGAAGCTCTCGCCGGTGAAGAAGACCCGCTTCCTGTCCGAGGAGGAGATCGGCCGGCTCTACGCCGCGTGCAAGGAGACGCTGACCGAGTGGACGGAGCGGCTGGCGGCGGAGGTGGGCGACGGCTTCCCGGAGAACGTGACGGCGTTTCGGCCAGAGATGGCGGTGCACGGGAAGTACCGGCAGGCGTGTCCGGTGTGCGGGGCGCCGGTGCAGCGGATCGTGTACGCGGAGAACGAGGTCAACTACTGTCCGGGCTGCCAAACGGAAGGGCGCGTGCTGGCCGACCGGGCGCTGTCGCGCTTGCTGAAGGAAGACTGGCCCCGCTCACTGGATGAACTGGCGGCGCGGGCACGATAGAGAAGCGCAGCTAAGTCCCAGGGACCGGCCCTCTGTGCGCTCCTCCGCCTCCGGCGCGCGCCCATTCACCCGGGGGCGGCCGGATTTCAGGAGGACCGGCCGCCCCACACACCTGCGGTTTCCACGCGGGGGCGAGAAGTAGTGTGTGCAGACGGCGTGCCGCGGCTAGCGGAGGTTGAGGGACGACCCGGCGTACGTTACGTCGATCGGCTCGAGGATGACCTGCTTCGGCCCATCTTCGACCTGGCCGGCGATCAGGAGCGCGGAGCCTGCTTCGCCGGCGACCTGGCGGGCGCGATCGACGTCCTGGGAGGCAACGAAGAGGGCGAAGCCGGCGCCCATGTTGAAGGTGCCGTACGCCTCGGCGTGATCCAGACCGAGCCGGTCTTGCAGGAACGCCAGGACGGGAGGGACGGGAGGCAGCGCCTGGACGCGGTAGGTCAGCTGGCGCTCGGCGCGCATGAGCTTGCGCCAGCCGTGGCCGGTGACGTGGGCGGCGTAGTGGAGGTCGACGCCGGCCTGCTGCAGGCGCTCGAGGAGGGGGCCGTAGAGGGGTGACGGGTCGAGCAGGGCTTCGCCGTAGCCGCGACGCGCGGGATCGCCGGGGACGGGCGTGGCATAGCCCTCCGGGAGGCGCTCGGCGAGGCGGCGGGCCAGGGTGAGACCGTTGGCGTGGATGCCGGAGCTGGGGGCGATCAGGATGGCGTCGCCGGGCTGGAGGCGGTCGCCGTGGAGAAGGCGCGACTTGGGGCGAATGATGCCGACGGCGGCGCCGGCGAGGTCGATCGTGCCGGGCTGGATGATGCCGGCGAGCGCCTGGGTCTCGCCGCCGCCCCATGCAGCGCCGGCGTCGACGCAGGAGGCGGCCCAGCCGCGGACGAGGTCGGCCATGCGCTCCTGGTCGGCGAACCACTGGGAGTCGCCGGTGCCCCAATAGGCGGTTACGGTGAGCGGAGCGGCGCCGACGGTGGCGAGGTCGTTCAGGATGGTGGCGACGGCGTCGCGGGCGACCTGGTCGTAGTGCGAGCGGCCGGTGAGCGCACGGACGGCGTCGGCGACGAGGTTCTTGGTGCCGAGCCCTTCGGTCAGCGTGGCGAGGTAGAACGGGCCGGCGTCGACGACGTAGGCCGACTCGCCGCGGGTGCCGGCGACCTCGGAGAACTCGTGGCGCGCGAGGAGGTCGGCGGTGGCGCGGGCGGCCTCCTGGGCGAGTCGCTTGCCGGGATCGAGCAGGTCGTAGTCGACGCCGGCCGCGGCGTAGGCGCCGTGGGCGCTGTCAGACGGCACGGCGGATTGTAGGGCGACGTAGGACAGGGCGGGAGGTGGGAAATGAAACAGGGGTCATTTCCTATCTGGAGGAAATGAAGCAATAGGTGAAACACCAGCCGGCTAGCGGAGCGGAAGGTCCTGGCGGAGGAGGTCGTCGAGGGTCTCGCGCTTTATGACGAGTCGAGCGTCGCCGTCCTTGACGAAGACGGCGGCGGGGCGGGGAAGCCGGTTGTAGTTGCTAGCCATCGAGTAGTTGTAGGCGCCGGTGGAGAGGACGGCGAGGACGTCGCCGGGCTCGGGGCGCTGGAGTGGCGTCGAGTCAATCAGCGTGTCGGTCTCGCAGTGTTTGCCGGAGACGCGCACTTCCAGGTCGGCGGGGGCGCCGGCCTTGTTGGCGAGCAGCGCGGTGTAGACGGCGTCGTAGAGCTGGGGGCGGGGGTTGTCGGACATGCCGCCGTCGATGGCGACGTAGGTGCGCCGGCCGGGAGGCTCGGGGATGGGCACCTCTTTGATGGCGCCGACGGTGTAGAGGGTGGTGCCGGCCTCGCCGACGATGGAGCGACCGGGCTCGAGCTGGAGGAGGGGGAGGGGAAGGTGGCGCGAGGCGAGGCCGTCGTGGAGTGCGGTCGTGATCTCGGCGGCGAAGTCCTCGAGCGGCGGCGGAGTATCGGTCGGGACGTAGCGGATGCCGACGCCGCCGCCGATGTTCAGCTCCTCGACGGACAGGCCGGTCTCCTCGCGCACGGCGACGGCGAGGTCGAGCAGGACGTCGATCGCGGCGCGGTGCGCCTGCGTCTCGAAGAGGTTGGAGCCGATGTGGCAGTGCAGGCCATTGAAGAGGAGGCTGTGGGTCTCGACGACGCGCCGGACACCTGCGAGGGCGGCGCCGGAAGCGACGTTGAAGCCGAACTTGGTATCGGCCTGTCCGGTGCGGATGCGCCGGTGGGTATGCGGGTCAACGCCGGGGGCGACGCGGACGAGGACCTCCTGGGGGCGCTTCTGGAAGGGGGCGACCTGATCGAGGAGGTCGAGCTCGTGGAGGCTATCGACGACGATCCGGCCGACACCAGCCTCGATGGCGAGGCGCAGCTCGTCGAGCGATTTGTTGTTGCCGTGAAAGACGAGCTTTTCGCCGGGCACGCCGGCCTTCAGGGCGGTGTACAGCTCCCCGGCGGAGGCGACGTCGAGGTGCAGCCCCTCCTCGTGGACGAGCTGGGCCATGGCGAGGCAGAGGAAGGCCTTGGCGGCGTACTCGATCTGCACGGTCGGGTAGCGGGTGCCGAACGACTCGACATAGGCGCGGCAGCGGGCGCGGATGGCGGCCTCGTCGAAGACGTAGAGCGGGGTGCCGAACTCGGAGGCGAGGTTCACGGTGTCGCAGCCGCCGACCTCGAGGTGGCCGCGCCGATTGATCTGCTGGGTTCCGAGGAGCATCACGGGCTCATTGTCCAACAGTTGGACAGCTTCACGCCGAGACGTTTACGGTTGTGGCGCGTCTATGCGTTATGTGGAGCCCGGAACCGCACCCCGCGCCGTCGTCACGGCGGTAGTTCAGGAGAAGGGGGGCGTCGGGAAGACGACGACCGCCATCAACCTGGGGGCGTGGCTGGCGAAGATGGGCTCGCGCACGCTGCTGATCGACCTGGATCCGCAGGGGAACCTGGCGAAAGGGCTGGGCGTGGCGCACCCGGCGGGGCTGATGTACCGGGTGATGCGAGACACGTCGTACCCGCTAGCGGATGCAATCGTCCCCACGGCGGTGCCGCACCTCGACGTGGTGCCGTCGGATCCGGGGCTCGAGGCGGCGGAGGTGGAGCTGATTCAGGCGCTGTCGCGGGAGACGGTGCTGAAGCGCAAGATCGAGGGCGGAGGTATCAAGGAGCGGTACGACCGGATCGTGATCGACTGCCGGCCGTCGCTGGGGGTGCTGACGGTGAACGCGATGGTGGCCGCCGACCGGCTGCTGATCCCGGTGGAGACGCACTACTTCGCGGTCGAGGCGCTGCAGACGCTGCTCGACGTGGTGGAGACGGTGCGCGAGACGCTGAATCCGGGGTTGGAAATCGCCGGCATCGTGCCGACAAAGCACGAGCCGCGCGCCCGCGTGAGCCAGGTGACGCTGGCGATGTTGAAGGAGCGCTATCCGGAGCTGCTGACGGAGACGGTGATCAGGAAGTACGTGTCGTTCGCCGAGGCGCAGCTGCGCGGCGCGCCGATCTACGACGTAGCGCCGGGGAGCGACGCGTCGGAGGCGTACCACGCGCTGGCGATGGAGCTCGAGCACACGCAGGAGCAGGTGGCATGACGGGTACGGGGACGATCTCGCGGAAGGAATCACTGGCAGACATCCTGAAGCGGCGGAGCGGCGGGGCGCAGCACGACGGCGAAGACGCGGCGCGCGCGACGGCGACGCGTGTGTCGGCGGCGCAGGCGTCGCTCCAGGCGGTGACGCGCGGCACGACGGGGAACGTGGTCGACGTGCCGCTCGACCAGCTGCACCCCAACCCATTCCAGCCGCGATTCCACTTCCAGCGCCGGCCGCTGGAGGAGCTGGCGCAGAGCCTGGCGAGCGAAGGGCAACTGGAGCCGGTGATCGCGCGGCGGGTGGCGCGCGACGGGGTCGAGCGGCTGGAGATCGTGGCGGGGGCGCGGCGCGTCGAGGCGGCGAAGATCTGCAACGAGACGATCAAGCCGTTCCCGACGGTGCGGGTTGACATACGGGAGCTGACCGACGACGAGGCCGAGCGCCTGTCGCTGATCGAGAACCTGCAGCGGGAGAACCTGACGCCGCTGGAGGAGGGCTATCGCTACTGGCAGCTCCAGCAGCGCGATCCGCGCCAGTGGAGCGTGCGCTCGATCGCGGAGTTCGTGCACAAGAAGAAGAGCACGGTGCAGAACCGGCTGGGCCTGGTGAAGGAGCCGGCGGTGGCAGAGGCGGTGCTGCGGGAGCAGATCCCGCAGACGGCGGGCTTCCACATCCTGCGGCTGCCGGCGCCGGAGCGCGAGTCCTACCTGCGGGCCGCGGTGGCGCAGGGCCTGACGGTGGAGCAGATCAAGGCGGACGTCGACCGGCGGCTGGCATCGCAGCGCGCGCCGGTGATCGTGCGGCTGGACAGACTGCGCGCCGCCGGGGCGCAGGGCAACGACGAAGTGAGCGACGCCGAGCGGCGCGACTCGCTCCAGGTGGAGCGGCGCGACGTGGTGGAGCGGATCGAGACGCTGGAGCGGGAGCTGCGCCCGCTGTACCAGCGGCTGCGCGAGATCGACCACCAGCTGGCGCTGCCGAAGGGGTAGCGCGCTGCGTCCAACGGTTGGACAAGAAGTTGACGTAACGGCCGGAGCGAATGTCAGGTAGCGTGGGTCAAGTGTTAGGCGTCCGTCAGGATTCCGGCGCCGGGGCGCGGGATACTGGGACGGACACAAGGAGGTCGTGATGGTCCAGGTGATGGCGCAGAGGTTCGACGCGGCCCAGGCCGCGGTCGAGGACGAGACCTCCGAGAAAGTGCCGGGCGGCGTGGCGCTGGGGCATACGCCGGAGACGGAGGCGCTGTACGCGCAGCTGTACGAGCGGTACGAGCAGGCGATCTACGCGTACGTCTACCGAATGCTGGGCGACGCCGAGGACGCGCTGGACTTCACGCAGGACGCGTTCGTGAAGGCGTACCGCAAGCTTCCGGCGACGCTGGCAAAGGGCAACTTCCAGGGGCAGGCGTGGCTGTACCGGATCGCGACGAACGTGTGCCTGGACGAGCTGCGTCACCGCAAGCTGCTGAAGTGGCAGCCGTGGGAGTCGTTTGTCTCGCTGTTCCATCCGAGCCAGGTGGCGCGCGACAACCCGGAGCGCGACGCGATGCAGTCGGAGACGAAGAGCGAGGTCGAGATCGTCCTGGAGAAGCTCTCGGAGCGGTACCGGGTGGCGCTGGTGCTGCGCGAGTATCACGGGCTGGGCTACGAGGACATCGCCGAGATCATGGGGACGACGCGCACGGCGGTGAAGACGCTGCTCCTACGGGCGCGTGAGGCGTTTCGGTTCCACTACGTGAAGCTGCATCCGCAGCTGGCGGCGGAGGCGAAGGGGCCGCGGGTATTGCCGCGGGCGATGGGGCGCGGTCAGGCGACGGCGGCGGCGGTCGCCTAGCCCGACGCGGGCAAGAGCAGGCGGTAGGCGTTCACCGCCGCGGTGGCGGTGAAGTGGGTGTGGATGAAGCGGTCGAGACCGGGATAGCGGTCGTCGAATGACGTGTTGTTGACGAAGGGGTCGCGCGGCGTCCACAGCACGATCAGGCCGGCGGTGGCGAGGGAGCGCTCGATCTCGGGCATGTCGTCGTCGAGCACGCTGGCGGGGATGAAGAGGTCGAAGCGGGTGGCGTTGCGGCGCTCGGCCAGGAAGTAGAGGCCCGCGTTCCAGGGGAGCGCCGCGATGCGGTCGCCCGGCTCGGTGAGGCGGCGCACCTCGCCGATCAGGTGGCGAAGCTCCATGGCCTCGTCGTGGTCGAGCTTGAGTCCGGCGGCGCGGGGCGCGCTCCCGGCGATGCCGCGGAGCGTCCAATCGGGGCCCATGTGGAGGAGGCGGGCGTTCCCGACTCCGGCCAGGAGGAACCCACCGAGCAGAGCCGAGGCGATGAATGGACCGCGGCGCCGCCAGAGCATCCCACCGATCGATTCGAAGCCAGATGCGCCGAGGACGAAGGCGGGACCGAGCGCGACCTGGACGTGGTCGAAGTCGGCGCGAGGGAAGGCGGTGGCCCAGATGGCGAGGCCGAAGGCGAGCCAGGCCGCGAGCGAGGCGCGGTGGGAGGCGGTGGGGGCGCCGCGGTGCAGGAGTGTGCTCACGGCGAGCGAGACGATCGCGAGGGCGTAGGGGAGCGGCGGCAGGAGGCAGACGAGCCGGAAGGCCCACTCGCCGTACCCGGGGCGGTCGGTGGGAACCGGCCACGGCGGCCAGGAGGGCGGGTAGGGCGCGGCCATGTCGAGTGGGAAGACGCGCAGGGGGATCCACACCGCGTCGCGGACGAAGCCGTCGAGCGCGCCGTTGGCGGCGAGCCAGAGCAGGAGGGCGAGTGGGATGGGCAGCGACGCGGCGGCGAGGACGGCAGTTGACAGAACACGGCGCGGGGTTGGGGTGGGGAGGGCGATGAGGGTGGCGGCGCAGAGTCCGACGGCGGCGTAGAGACCGATGTTCTGCTTGCAGAAGGCGGCGGCGCCGCAGAGGAGGCCGGCGGCGGCGTGCCAGGCGAGCGGATTGGCGCCGAGCCGGTGGGAGACGTCGGGAGCCGCGGTGAGGCGGATGGCCCGGAGGGCGCAGCACAGCGCGGCGACGGCGCAGCAGAGCGCGAACCACGAATAGTTGGGGTAGAACCACCCCTGGCCGATGCCCCAGACGGGGAAGGCGAGCGCCGCGAGCGCGGCGGTGGGACGGGCGACGAGCTGGCGGCCGCCCCAGTAGAGCATGGCGGTGATGGCGAGGCCGAGCAGGAGCGTGACCCACCGACCGACAAGGACGGAGGGTCCGGTCAGCTTGAAGACGGCGGCAAGGGCGAGGAAGGCGCCGGGGGTGAGCTGGGTGAAGAAGTCGCGGTAGGGGACCTGGCCCTGGAGGACGCGCTCGGCGACGTGGAGGACGAAGCCTTCGTCGAGGAGGTTGAAGCCGCGGTCGTAGATGCGGAGGAAGTGGAGGAAGGAGAGGGAGATGACGGCGGCGAGGGTGAGGGGCTCGGCGCGGGCGATGGCCCAGGGGATGAGGGTTGGGAAGGGGCGGGTGAGTGGGGGGGCGTAGGGGGGGGCGAGGGTGTAGCGTTGGGCCATAGGGGTGTGGAGGGCCGCGGATGGGAGGCAGGAGTTATGCCAGGACCGGGGGACGCTGCGCTCCCCCGGCGCCCCCTAGCCAGTCTTTCGGGGGCCTCGCTCGGTGCGCTCGCTCGGCCCCCGAACCCCCTGGGGGTTAGAGCAAGTCCACTCGTTTGGGGGGTGGGGCGGGGCGGGTGGGAGTGGAGGTGAGGACGCGGTGGGCGGCGACCTGGGTGCGGGCCTGGGCGAAGCGCTCGGCGAGGTTGAGGTCGGCGCCGCCTTCGGCGCCGCGGCGGCCGGTGACCTTGACCATGGCGGGGATGCGGGTGAGGCGGCCGAGAACGACGACCTCGCCCTGGTTAAGCGATGG
>DASTZM010000513.1:0-2118 GCA_035764305.1 Chloroflexota bacterium
CCCGGCACCGTCTCCCGCGTGTGCAGCGTCGGCCCGCGCGCCCCGACCACGCCGAACGTGTCGGGGAAGTTGAGCGCCAGCTGGAGCGCGCCGTGGCCGCCCATCGACAGCCCGCCCACCGCCCGCGCGGGCCGCGTCGCCACGGTGCGGTACGTCGCGTCGACGTGCGCCACCAGGTCCTTGGCGACGTAGTCCCCCCACTTCGTTCCGTTCTGCTGGTTGGCCCAGTAGCCCGTCGACCCCTGCGCCAGCACGAAGATCGCGTGCCGCTGTGGATCGCCTGAGAACAGCTCGTTCAGCCGCCTCTCCAGGTCGTAGCCCCACCACTCGGTATAGCGCGCCCCCCGGCCGTGCAGGAGGTAGACCACCGGGTAGCGCCGCCCCTGCTGCTCGCGCGCGCCGTAATTCGGCGGCAGCACGATCCGGTACGGCATCTCGCCTCCCAGCGCCGCGCTGTGGAAGACGCGGTCCATGTGCGACACACCGGCCGGCAGCCCATGTGCGCGGTTGAACGGCAGCTCGGCGAAGACGTGCGCCGCGACGCGTGTGATCGCGCTCGCGCTCAGCCCACGCTCGGCCAGCCACTCGAAGCTCGGCACGTGACGCAAGTCACCGCTATCGACGTGGTAGACGTCGCCCGCCGGGCTCATCAGCAGCGCATTCTGTGTCAGCGCGGGGGAAATCGTCTGCGTCGTCGCGCTGTCCGCTCCAGGCGGGATGCCCTCCCGCAGCGACGGCAGTGGGTTGCCCGCCGGGATTGCCGCCAGCGCTTCGGGCGACGCATCACGGACCGCGCTGGAGCGGTAGGCCAGTGCCGCGATGGTCTCTGAATCGGGCGCCGCCCGGCGCTGGTCACCCTGCAACGTCCACTGCGTGCCGGCCTGATCTCGCAGCACCAGGGGCCCAAGCGTGTGCGGATCGCGCACCGTCAGATCGAACTGCAGCGACAGCTCGTCGCGCTGGACGTCAATCCGGTAGCGCCCCGGCGGTGGCGGCGCGAACACCAGGTCGAGCACGTCCATCTCGAAGATGTTGCTCCCGATCGGCGCGCGTACGCCGGTGTACAGGTAGTCTAGCCATGATGCGCCGGCCGGCAGCGCGAGAGGCACCCCGTCAATCAGCACCTTCGTCTGCGACGGGTCGTACGCGCGGTCGGCACGGATGAACGCCGGGAGGTAAACCGGCATGCCTGGGGGAACGGCCAGCTCCCAGCGGCTCAGGTAGATCCCCTCCAGCGTGCCCAGGATGGCGGCCCGCGGCAGCGAGAACACTGGCCGACCCGGCCGCTCGCCGTGCAGCTCCCACAGATACAGGAGCGTGTCTTCGGCCAGCTGCCGCCGGCCGCGCTCATCAAACGGCGCCGCCTTCGGGGGAAACACCGTTAGGCGTGGCGCGGCGGGCGCGCTCTGCCCCCGCGCGACCTGCGGCGCCAGCGCCGCGGCCGCCGCAAGCGGCGCCATCGCCCGCCGGGGAATCCTCCTCGCCATCTCTGGAAAGAATAGCCGCGTGCCCGGGTGGCTTGTGCATTCCGCACAAACCGCCAGGGGCAGATTTGGCGGTTGTGTACGTACCGCGCGCACAAATCCCCAGGCTATGCTCCGCCCCGTCACCGCTATCAGCGGCCGTTAAGAGAGGAGCTGCAGTACCGCATGACCGTCAAGGAACTGATTGGAGCCGATCCGCTGCCCGCGGCGCGCCGGGCGACGGACACCAGCCCGCGCGGCGTCATCGAGTGGGCCCGCCAGCAGGGGCTGGTCATGGTCGACCTGAAGTTCATCGACCTGCCCGGACTCTGGCAGCACTTCACCGTCCCCATCAGCGAGCTCAAAGAGAGCGTGTTCAGCGAGGGGCTCGGCTTCGACGGCTCCTCGATCCGCGGCTGGCAGAAGATCAACGAGAGCGACATGCTCGTCATTCCGGACCCGACCACCGCGCTGGTAGACCCGGTGTGCAAGATGCCGACGCTCAGCTTGATCTGCGACATCCGCGATCCGCTGACCAAGCTGCCCTACACGCGCGATCCGCGCAACGTGGCCCGCAAGGCCGAGGCGTACCTCAAGACGACCGGCATCGCCGACACCAGCTACTGGGGTCCCGAGTGCGAGTTCTACGTCTTCG
>DASTZM010000514.1:0-2432 GCA_035764305.1 Chloroflexota bacterium
GCTACGCCGTCGAGCGGCGGCGCGCCGAGGCTGAGCACGCGCGCCGCCTGCAGGAAGAAGCCGCCCGTCGCGAGGCCGAGCTGGCGCTGCTCGCTGAGCGCGAGCGCGCCGCGCAGCAGGAGCGTGAGCTCCGCGCCATCCAGCAGCTCTCCCACCCGCCCAGCGCGGTGACCTCAGCCGCTCTAGGGTTGAACGCCCTCCGCCGCGCCGCGCCCGACGACTTCGACGCGATGCTCGGTGACTACTCCGCGCTTGTCCAGCGCGCGCTCGAGCGCCGCGCCTACCGCGTCGATCACGATCTATCCTCCCCCCTCCGCGCCCTCGCGGACCGGCTCGGCTTTCTCGGCGCCGGCCCGCGTGATGTCGTCGAGCTCCACACCGGCGCGCTGCGCGATTGTCTCAATGGTGCGACGGCGGAGCGCGCCCAGGCGCTCGTCGGGGAGGGGCGCGTCTTGCTCGTCGAATTGATGGGCCTGCTTATCTCCTATTATCGAACCTATCGCCATCAACCCACCTGACAGCGGCGGCGCTGCCCCCACTTCGGGCCATTTGCCGGCGCCGCTCAGATACGTCTTCCGCCTCTACGTCACCGGCCGGACGCCGCGCTCGGAGCGCGCCATTGCCAACCTGCGGCGGATCTGCGAGACCGTCTTGCCGGACCGCTATGAGCTGAGCGTCGTCGACGTGCTCGAGCAGCCGCAGCTCGCCGAGCAGGAGCGCATCCTCGCCACGCCCACACTCGTCAAGCAGATACCCCTACCGGCCCGGCGTGTCCTCGGTGACCTGTCCGACGCCGAGCAGGTGCTGTGGGGACTCGATGTCAGAGCTGATCGTTGACAAGCTGGCGACGGGGATCGCCGGCTTCGACCATGTTGCCCGCGGGGGCGTCCCGCGCCACCGCGTCACACTCGTCGCCGGCACCGCCGGCAGCGGCAAGACCGTCTTCGCCGTCCAGTTCCTGGCGGAAGGCATCAAGCGCGGCGAGCACGGCGTCTTCGTCACCTTCGAAGAGAGCCCGGCCGACGTCTGTCGCAACGTTGCGGGATTTGGGTGGGACGTGCGCGGCTGGGAAGCCGAGGGGAGATGGGCCTTCGTCGACGCCTCCCCCCACCAGGACGACGACGCCGTCGTCACCGGCGAGTACGACTTGGGCGCCCTCCTCGCGCGCGTCGAGCACGCCGTCCGGGCCACCAGCGCCAAGCGCGTCGCTATCGACTCCCTCGGCGCCATCCTGGACCGCTTCGCGCGCTCCAACCGAATGCGCCCCGAGCTGCTGCGCATCGCCAGCGCGCTCCGTGAGATGGCCGTCACCACCATCATGACCGCCGAGCGCACCCTCGAGTACGGCGAGATCTCGCGCTTTGGCTTCGAGGAGTTCGTCGCCGACAACGTGATCATCCTCCGCAACGCGCTTGAAGAAGAGAAGCGCCGGCGCACCCTCGAGATCCTCAAGTTCCGCGGCGCACCGCACCAGAAGGGCGAAGTTCCCTTTACCGTCATCCCCGGCGCCGGCATTACCGCCATCCCCCTCTCCGCTATGGAGCTCGTCCAGCGCTCTTCCAGCGTGCGCGTCACCTCCGGCTCCGCCCAGCTCGACGAGATGTGCGGCGGCGGCTTCTTCCGGGACTCCGTCATCCTCATCTCGGGCGCCACCGGCACCGGCAAGACCCTCGCCGTGACCCACTTCATGGCCGGTGGCCTCGCCCAGGAAGAGCGATGCCTCCTCCTCGCGTTCGAGGAAAGCCGCGAGCAGCTCTTCCGTAACGCCTCCGGCTGGGGCTTCGACTTCGACGCCGCCGAGCGAAGCGGCCAGTTCCGCGTCATGCCGGAGTACCCCGAGGTCATGAACCTCGAGGAGCACCTGGTGCGCATCAAGGACGTCATCGAAGACTTCCGTCCCCATCGCGTCGCCGTCGACAGCCTCTCCGCCCTCGAGCGCGTCTCTACCACCAAGAGCTACCGCGAGTTCGTCATCGCTCTCGCTTCATTCTTGAAGCAGAAGGAGATCACGGGTCTTTTCACGTCCACCACCCCTACGCTTCTCGGCGGCACGTCGGTCACCGAGGCGCATCTCTCCACCCTCACCGACTCGATCATCCTGCTGCGCTACGTCGAGATGTTCGGTGAGATGCGCCGTGGCCTGACGGTGCTCAAGATGCGCGGCTCAATGCACGAGAAGGACATCCGCGAGTTCACGATCGACGGCCAGGGTATGCACATCGGCCTGCCCTTTCGTGACGTCACCGGCATCCTCTCGGGTCATCCGCTGCGCGTCGGCACCTCCGAGATCGACCGACTCAGCACGTTGTTCCGCGAGGACAACCAGTAGGTCGGGCAGCGGCGTCAGAGCGTCGTTCGGTGGGCAGCGTGCACGAACCGGAAGCCGGTGGAGAGAGTCTGCGCGCCATCCTGGCGGCGATCGCCGATGCTGT
>DASTZM010000515.1:0-2014 GCA_035764305.1 Chloroflexota bacterium
GTCGAGCGCCGTGACGACATGCAGGGCGAGGCAGGCGGTGGTCAGGACGGTCGCGGCGGTGGCGTAGCCCGCGAGCGCGACGCGTGCAAGCGCCGCGACGCTGCCGGCGAGTGTGGGATCGAGAAGGGTGGGCATGTCTCGGCGGTTCAGACGGCGCGGCCACCGCGGGCGTTGCCCGGCTCGACGGAAGACTCACGAGGGCTGGGTGGCAGGGGGAGGCAGCGCGGGGATGGCAGCGCGGGGAGGGCAGCTATGGGACGTCTTCGCCGTCGTCGGGCATCTCATCCGGAGCGGGATCGGGCCCGGCGTCGCCGCCACCCTGGGCAGGGACGCCGCCCAGGACGCCGGACGCGGGGAGACCGGCCAGTGTGTCGGCGACGGCGGCGCGGATTCGTGGCAGGTTAGGGACGATGGCGTAGAGGTTGGGGCGGTTGATCTCGCTGCCGAAGGCGGGCGGCGTGAGAACCAGGCGCGCGCTGCGGAAATCGCTCGATCCACCCAGGCGGCTGAGCGCGAGGAGCTCGCGCGGCGTGAGGTCGGTCTGCACCGCGTCGGCGAGCGACTGGATCAGCGTGGTGGCCATCGCGAGGGTGCGGCGGTCGCGGGCGCGCTCCTTGAGCGCGAGCAAGAGCGCCTGCTGGCGCGCGGCGCGGTCGAAGTCGTTGGAGCCGTGGCGCGATCTCGCGTACCAGAGCGCTTCCTCGCCGTTGAGCCACTGCAACCCTGCGGGCAGGAAGATGCGCCGGATGGCGAAGTTTTCGGCGGGGTACTCGTCGTCGCGGATCGGACGCTCGACGTCGACGAGGACACCGCCGATGGCGTCGATCGTGCGCGCGAAGGCGGGAATCTCAATGGAGGCCCAGCGGTGGACGGGCTGGCCGACGAGGTCGCCGACGACGCGGACGGAGAGCTCGGGGCCGACTTCACGGTAGGCGGCGTTGATCTTCTCCTGCCCGAGTCCAGGGATGGGCAGGTAGAGGTCGCGCGGAATGGAGACCATGGCGGCGGTGTGCGCGAGCGGGTCGATGCTCACGAGAAGCAGGGTGTCGCTGTTGCCGCGGGGCCCGTCTGTGGTCTGATTGGGCCGGCGGTCGACACCCATGAGGAGGACGTTGAGCCGGCTGGCGCCATCCCACGTGGGACGGCCCGGGTCGGGCTCGGGCGCGGGTTCTCCGGGGGCGACGGGTGCGGGGGCGGCGACGGTGGCGGGCAGCTTGGTCACAAAGACCTGGTTGAGGATCGGTCGGGCCCAGAGGGCGAGGCCGAGCGCGATGGCATGGGGCAGGGCGAGCACGAGCGCCGCACCGGTGGCACCGGCGGTACTGCGCATGCTGCGCACCGGTCGAACGGTGCCGGGGGCGCGGGACACGCAGAGTGACGCGTCGACGGCGGCCCAGATCCGGATGAGCAGGACCAGTACGTTCAGGGCGAGGAAGCCGCGCCACACGGCGCCCCAGTCGCCGGCGAGCACGCGGTCGAGCAGGCGCAAGGGCAGCTCTCCCACCAACCCAGCGACGCCGGCGAGGAGCGGTGGGAGTGGCAGCAGGCCGCGCACCATGCCCAGGGCCGTCAGGGCGGTGGCGGCGAGCGTGGCGAGGGCGAGTCCGAGCAACAGGAGCCCGCGCGCGCGGCGGCGCGCCGCCCACTGTCCCCAGCCGGGCACGAGGGCCGAGCGGAGGGCGGCGCCACCACTGGTCAGCGTCGTGCGCGGCGCAGCGCCCAGCGATGCTTCCATGCGAGTGGTACCTGTGGGGTCAACGCGCCCAGGAGAGGCCGGACGCCGCGTCGAGGCCCCCGTTCTGGGTCACCTGGCGCGCCACCGACGCCGCGGGCGTGGGTGGCCCGCTGGAGGCTCCGCCTGAGCCGGAGGGCACCGGCGGCGCGGCGTCGGGGGGCGCGCCGACGAGCCAGATGTCGAAGGCGCCGGCGCGGGCTGACAGGAACGCGAGCCACTGCCCATCGGGCGACCAGACGGGCGCGCGGTTCAGCCCAGAGGTGGTGACGGGACGCTGCG
>DASTZM010000516.1:0-2870 GCA_035764305.1 Chloroflexota bacterium
GATGTCCCTGGGCGCCACACCCCTTGGCGTGGCGCCCGCGCAGCAGCGGGAGGCCGCTGATTCCACACTGACAGCGGCCGCAGTGCGGCGTCAATGCCGCACCGGAAACTGCGGCAGCGGGGAGCGCAAAACTCTTGACGCCGGCGCCGCCGCAGGTTGACAGATGTTCTAGCCGCCGCCGCGGCGGCCGCGCGGCCGCCGCGGCAGTGAGGGCGACCTGGCCGGTGAGGTCGAGCGGACCGTAGGCGAGGCCGGCGGTGGGGGGAGTGGCGGCGCGCGGCGGACCCTGTTCCGTGGGTGGCTCGCGGCTAGCGGTGGGGGACGCGGAGGACGAGGAGGGTCATGTCGTCGTGGTGGGATTCTTCGCCGCACCAGGCGGTCAGGTCGCTCCAGATGCCGGCGCCGACGTCGTCAGCGGTGCCGGCGTGGACGGACCAGTGCGCCGCGGAGGCGGCGAGTCGGGCGAAGCCGAAGAGGTCGCTGCGGCCGGCGGGCGGCGTGAGGTGCTCGCCGGGTGTGGCGTGCGCCAGTGCGGGTGCCTCCACCAGTCCGTCCGACGAGAACACCACCACGTCGCCCGGGCGCAGCTCCACCTCTGCGTCCTTGTAGGCGCCATCAGCCTGGGCGCCCAGCGGCAGCCGGTAGCCCGGCGGCTCCAGCTCCCTCGCCGTACCGCCCTGCACCAGCAGCACCGGCACCTGCGCGGCGTTGGCCAGGCGGAGCAGGGGCCCCGCGTGGTGCATGCCGGGTGGCTCGACCACCGCGAGCGCGCACGCCACGAAGTGCCCGCTCCCGACGTCCCGGTGCAGGCGCGCCCCCGCCTCGCGCAGCGTGCCGGACGGCGCCGCCATGCGCGTCGGCACCGACGCCGTGGCGTGCAGCGCGCTCCGCGCCAGCGCCGTCACGAGCGCGGCGCTCATGCCCTTGCCCGCCACGTCCCCCACCGCGATCTGGAGGGGAGGCAGCGCCCCGGGGATCGATGGCGTGAGCGGCAGCACGTCGTAGAAGTCGCCGCTCGTCTCCACCGCCGGGCGGAAGCGGACGGCCACCTCGAGCACGCCCGGCCAGCCCTCCACCAGGGAAGGGAGGAGGCGCTGCTGGATGGCGCTGGCGCGCTCCAACTCCTGGCGGCGGCGCTCGTCGCGCTCCTGCAGCTCGGCAAAGAGCCTGGCGTTCTGGATGGCGATGACGGCCTGGTCGGCGAAGGTCTCGAGCACCGGCACGTAGCCGTCGAACGCGCGCGGCCGCCCCGAGCGGACGTGCAGGACACCCACCGGCTGGCCCTCCCTGAGCAGCGGGACGTTTGCGATGGAGCGAACGCCCGCGTCGAGCAGGCCCGCCGCGGCCTGGCTCCTCAGGGGGTCGTCGCCCGCGGCCTCCACCGCGAGATCCGGCGCGTACACGGTGCGGCCGCTCGCGAACGCCAGCGCGTGATAGCTGGGCCCGCCGATCGGGATCGTGGCGCCGAGCCGGAGCGGCGATTCCGCTGGCTGGCTGCCGAGCGCGGGCGGGTGGTGGGCCACGACCCGGACGACGTCGCCGTCGACCAGCCGCATCGTGGCGGTGTCCGCACCACACAGCCTGGCCGCTCGCTCGGTGATGACCCCGAGGACGCTATCGAACTGCGTGGGACTGCGGGCAATCACGCGCAGCACCTCGGCGGTGGCGGTCTGCTGCTCCAGGGCTTCTTTGAGGGTGGCGTTGGTGTCGTGCAGTTCCGAGAACAGCCGCGCGTTCTCGATGGCGACGACCGCTTGATCGGCGAAGGTCTCCATGAGGGCGGTTTCGGCAGCGGTGAAGGGGCGGTGCTCTCGGCGCCGCATGGCGAGCGCGCCGATCGCCTGACCCTCGCGGAGCAGGGGCACCACGAGCCACGTGCGGACGCCGAGCCAGGTGCGGGTGCTGGGCGCGTAGCCGTCGCCGTCCGCGAGCGCCAGCGCGTCCGGGATGTGCAGTGTGCGCGCGTCGACGATCGCGCGGCCGACGGGAAACTCGCGCGAGAGCCGCACCCGCTGGCCGGTCGCCAGCTGCCCCCCGATCTCGCCGAACGACGCGACGCGCCAGTGGTCGGCGCCGTCGGTCCGCCACACCATGGCGTCACCCGACCCACTGAGACGGGCAGCGCGCTCGCAGATGGCCTGAAGGGTCGGCACGAGGGACGCCGCGCTGCCGGCGATCGCCCGCAGGATGTCCGCCGTGGCCGCCTGCTGTTCCAGCGCCTTGTCGCGCTCCGCAGTGCGCTCTTCGAGCGCGCCGCGCAGCCGGCTGTTCTCGATCAGCAGCTCGCCGAGCTGGCGCTGCGACGCGGCTGCGTCGGCGTGGTGGATCTCGCTGGCGGCTGAGGTGGCTGAGGTGGCCGCGTCGGAGTCGCCACCGCGCCGCGCGCGCGCGCTTCTTCTGCTTCCGCCGGTCCCGGCACCGCGCGCGGTCCCCACGGACAGGCAGCGTAGCCCGGCCACCGCCTGTGGTCAACCGAACTGCCCGGAAGGCACACGCCGGTCGGCAGCCGCGACTTCGCCCTAGGGTCTTACCTCGCGGGCGGTGCGACGGTGATCGCGTCCGGCACTCCCCGGCACGAATACCGCGGACCCGCTTCCCCTGATCGCGCAGACCCTCTCCGCGACGACGAGCTAGCCCAGCGCTCGCTGGTCCACCAGCACTTCCTCAACGGGACGGCCGGGGTGGTCACCGTCCAGTAGCCCCGCCCACCAGCCGCGCCAGCTCCCCGTACAGCCGCTCCACGTCCATCGGCTTCCCCAGCGCCGCCCTCACGCCCGGCAGCGCCGCCGCGGCCCGCTCCGCCCCCGGCCCCGCCGCCGTCATCACTAGGATCGGCGCCCCGTGCCCCTGCCGCCCATCCCGCCCGCGGT
>DASTZM010000517.1:0-7831 GCA_035764305.1 Chloroflexota bacterium
CTGAGAGAGCGCGCGCGATCAACGCCTGGTGCGTCGCAAGCAGGTGGTACGGGTCGAAGCGCCCCTCTTTGAGCAGCTCATCGCGCTCGCCAACCAGCTGGAGCTGTCCCGATGCGCTGGCCTCGTCGACGTCGACGTGCGACGCGCGGAGCGCCTTGCGCACCTCCTCCAGCCGCGCCGCGGGCGCGGCGAAGTAGCACTTATCCTGGACGCGCAGACCATCCCGCATCAGCGGGGCGGCGGTGTGGATGATCTCGCTGGCCTGGTTATAGAACTGGCAGATGTGGAGGCCGGGACGAATCTTCTCCCGTTTCCCGCCCACCTCTAGCTCGATCACGAGGTGCCCGGACTATAACTGGGCACCAGGAGGGTGTCAAAGCAGTAAATCGGGTCCCGCGGGTACTATCGCCCCAGGAGTGAGGCGAGGATGACGAGCGTGTCGGGCACCCAGTTGGACCTGCGTGAGCCCGACGTGCATGGGACGCGCCAGGCGGTGGGGCGTTTGAGCGGCAGCCGCGTGAGCTTGGAGCAGAGCGCGGGGGGCATCGCGCTCGGGCGCGACATCACGCTCGACCGCAGCGCGGCCGTCATGCTCGGCGGCGGCAAGGTCGTTGCCGAGCGCAGCGCTGCGCAGTGGCTCGTGGGCGGGCTGGTGCAGGCGAAGCAAGTCTTCGCCGTTACGGTCATCGCGGCGAAGGTCGAAGGGCAGGTGAAATGCCTCTTCGACACGAAGGGCGCCTTCGCCTTCGGTGCGGGGCTGGCGGTGGTGGGGACGGCGCTGCGCCTGTTGTTCAGACGCTAAGCGCAGCGCCGTCCCGGGCGGCGAAGCCGCCTAGATGTAGGCCTCCTGCGTCTGGCGGTCGAAGATGTGCATCTTCGACATGTCCATCACCATCTCGATCTCATCCCCCACGTCCGCCCGCGTCCGGGGGTCGACGCGCGCAATGAGCGGCTTCTCACCGGCGAGCAAGTACAGGTAGATTTCCGCGCCGAGCGGCTCGGTCACGTCGACCCGCGCCCGGAAGCGCGCGTTCTGCTCGACCTCGGGTGGGGCGTACTTCGGCTCGTAGATGTCTTCCGGACGGATGCCGTAGAAGCAGTCCTTGCCCAGATGCGGCGCGAGCGTCGCGGCGTGGTTGGCCGGGACCGGTACGCGGAACGAGCCGGCGTTCACAACCATCGCGTCGGGTGTGCCCTCGAGCTTCGCATCGACGAAGTTCATCGACGGACTCCCGATGAAGCCGGCGACGAACATGTTGACCGGGTGGTCGTAGAGCACCTGCGGTGCGTCGATCTGCTGCAGGACGCCGTCGCGCAGCACGGCGATGCGCGTGCCCATCGTCATCGCCTCGACCTGGTCGTGCGTGACGTAGATCACCGTGGTCTGAAGGCGCTGATGGAGCTTAATCAGCTCGGCCCGCGTCGAGACACGCAGCTTGGCGTCCAGGTTGGACAGCGGCTCGTCCATGAGGAACACCTTCGGCTCACGGACGATCGCGCGCCCCAGCGCGACGCGCTGGCGCTGGCCACCGGAGAGCTGCTTCGGCTTCCGGTTCAACAGGTCGGCCAGACCGAGCAGCTCGGCGGCGTCGTGCACGCGCCGGTCGATCTCCTTCTTCGGCGTGCGGCGCAGCTTCAGGCCGAACGCCAGGTTGTCGTAAACGCTCATGTGCGGGTAGAGCGCGTACGACTGGAACACCATCGCGATGTCCCGGTCCTTGGGGGCGACGTCGTTGACCAGACGGTCGCCGATGTAGATGTTGCCCTCGGTGATCTCCTCGAGGCCCGCGATCATCCGGAGGGTGGTCGACTTCCCGCAGCCCGACGGACCGACGAGGACGAGAAACTCCTTGTCCTTGACGTCGATCGAGACCTCGCGGACGGCGGTGACCTCGCCGAAGCGCTTCGTGATGCGGTCAAGCGTGACGCTTGCCATTACCGTGTAGCTCCTTGCTTATTGTGGGTGGACCCGGATGGCCGTCCTCGCCGAGGCGCGGACGGGCGCACGCGGGCGCCGCTCTGGCGTGTGCCCGGCAGGGACAGAACTGGTCGGCACGCGGCCGCTCCCTACCGAAGCCGGTGTACTCGCGTGGCGAGCGCGCCCCGATGGGGTGCTTGACCTAGGTCCGTAGGCGTCCTCCAGAAGGGAATGTATCGACACCCACTATAGCCCGTCGCGGGCCTGGTTGCAACATCGTTGCACGTGCGCACAAACCCGACTTTGTGATTGCGCATTTTTTCACAAGCTGCTAGGATTAGTTTGTGCAGTCTTTCACAAAGTCCGGCAACGGTGCCGGACGGGGGCTGCGCCAGGTAGAGCGAGGGAGACGCGCCACTTGGAGCTGATTGCAGCGGTGGCCATTGGCCTGAACCCGTACATCGGGATGTTCGTTCTGGCGGCGCTGGCCGCCTTCACGACCCACGTGCCCGACGGCGCCCTGATGGAAATGACCTCCATTCCGATGCTGGGTGCGGTCGCCGTGCTGTTCGGCCTGGCAGCGCCCTTTGACTTCGTTTTCGGCAAGTTCGTGCGCTTCGCTCCGGTGGTCCGGCGCCTCAGCCAGCTCGTCGCGCCGTTCGCCGGCGCCCTGGCCGCCGTGACGCTGACCGACTCCAACCTGCCGCTCCCGGTCGTCGCGACGATCGGTGCCGCGCTCTCCTGGTCCGTCGCGGCGATGCTCACCTCGATCGCGGCGCGCGCCAGCCGGTCGGCCGCGTGGGTCGGCATGGGCCACATTCCCGTCTTGATGGCGGCGGCGACGTCGGCGGCGTGCATCGTCCCGCTCGCGCTGGCCAAGCCAGGGATCGGGTACGCCCTCAGCGGGGTCGCTTTCCTGACGCTCGTCTCCTACACCCTGGCGGGGCTGCGTAAGCCAGTCGCCACCACCCTCGCCCGCCCGGCGCGCCGCAGTGCGCCGGTGGCTGCCCAGGCGCTCGCCCGCTAAGCGCTCACCCCCAATTCGGACCGCTCCAACGCGGTACAGTCGTAGGCCGGTGCATCTCCCTCCTGCACCGGCCTACCTGATTCTATGAGCCAGGGCTGGGGCACTGCCCCCAAGAAATCCAAGCCCAAACCGCCCAAGCGGCCGCTCGACCCGAAGGCGCTCAAGGCGGGGCACCAGGGGATCGCCTGGCTGCACGTCTCGGGTGTGGCCATCTGGTCACTGGTCGCGTTGGTCTTCGGCGGCCTGATGCTCGCCGGCCGTAACGTGCCGGGCGTCCTGGTGATCGCCGCGGTTGGCGCCGACCTGGCGCACGCCGCCTTCCTGGCGGTCCACGTCTACCTAGCCCGCGCCGCCGCGCGCGCCGCTCAGCGCAAGCTCAGCGCCACCGCCGCCGGGGGGCAGCCAGAATAGGCGCGGCGCAGCCTCCACGAATTCGGCCAGCGTCCCGGCCGGCTCGATCCGCATTGCAGGATGCGGCGGTTCCGGCGATTCTCCCGAGAGGACCCACACCACGGTGTTGCCGAGCTGTTCTGGCCGCCAGCCAGTTACTGTACGGTCGCGTGCGCTCCAGCGCCCGTCGCTGAACACCCACAGGCGCTTCTGCACATAGGGCTGCTGCGCCAGCCACGCGGCCGCCGCTTGGAGCGCAGGCCCGAAGGGTGTGCCACCGTGGGGGTGCAGCTCCCGCCCCAGCGCGACGAGCGGCGCGCCGTGCGCCGGTGGCTCCATGCGCTCCCAGGACGGGCCAAAGCTGAACGCCGTCACTCGCGCCCCTACCGCCGCGGCGGCTGCCTCGCACAGGATCGCCATCTCGCGCAGCAGCTCGGCGTAGGTCGTCATCGACGCCGAGCAATCCAGCAGGAGGCAGAGCGCGTGTTCCGGGTCAGGCCGTCGCACGTGACGCGTGAACACCGTTTCGCGGCCCGCGAGCGCCGCGTGCAGGCGCCCGCGGTCGATCCGCCCGTTGCGCTGGAAGCGTCTGGGCGCGGCGTGATCCAGCAGGTTGCCGGCGGCCTCCAACCTCTCGATCAGGCGCTCGATGTGCGGCGCGAGCGCCCCGCGCAGCTGCCAGTAGGCGGCGCGGTCGGCGCCCGACGGACGGACGACGTGCAGTGCGCCCAGCGTCCCCGGTCCGGCGCCGGTCGCACCGCCGGCCATCTGTCCGCCGCCGCTGCCTTCCGCGGTGGCGCCCGGTGCGAGCGAGAGACCGGGCTGGCCCTGCTCGGGCAGCTCCGGGGGTGGGGTAACGCCCCAGCCGTCGGGGAGCGCCTCCTCGGTCTCCTGCGCCGCCGTCTGGTCCGCCCGATCGTGCGTCTGCCTCCCCGCCCCGGACTTCCCCGCTCCGCCCGTGCCGATGCCGAGCCGTCCCACTCCGCCGGTGCGCGCCGAGAGTGCACGGCCGCGCGAGGTGATCGATGCGATCTCCGCCGTCGCGGGGGACCGCGCGATCGCGTCGAGCTGCGCGCGTAGCTCGCGCTCGCGGTGCCAGCGGCCCCAGATGGGCCGCAGCCACGCCGGGTGTTGGTCCGGGATGGCCGGCAGCATGTTTGCCCGCGCGAGTGCCTGGGCGAGCTCGAGCACCGCAGTCACGTGCCCGCGCGCGTCATCCTTGCCGGTGCCGCGCAGCACGGCGAACGCGGCGCTCGCCGGGGCCGGGAGGCCGCGTGGCGGGTCGCACGCACCGGCCAGGCAAAGCAGCACCGAGTCCCACACACGCGGCTTGGGAGGCAGGTCCGGCAGAGGCAGGCGGTCGGCCATACCCGGCCGCTCGTCGACCTCGATGGCGCGGTGGACGCCGTCCGCCCACGCGGCGGCGAGCCAGCGCGCCGCGTGGCGCACGCGGTCGCGCGCCAGCACCGCCAGCTCACCCAGGGAGAAGGCGTCGCTCGCCCGCTCGAGCGCGCTCCGGACCAGCGTCGGTGGGAGAGGCACCTGGTCCCACGGCGGCCAGGGGAGGATGATCTCCTCGTTGGGGTACGCCCAGCAGTGCCACAGCAGGCACATCTCCCGCCAGCCGTGGCGGAAGTGCATCAGCTGGTGCTCCAGCTCGAGCTCGGCCAGGCGCAAAGCGTCGTCGTGCGCCGCTCCGGGTGGCGCACGGTGCAGGTGTACTTCGTCGGACCAAGTGACCTCGCCCGTGTGGCCAAAGAGCACCTTCACCCGAGCGCCGGTCCGCAGTTGGGCGTAGGCGGTGAGCTCGGCCTCCCACGCCCCAAACGGCAGGTGGCCGTGGTCGAGGTGCGAGTCGGGCGCCCTGAGCCACGGAAGGCCGATCTGGCGAAGCGCGCGCGCGGCCCAGGCGCTCATGACCCTACGCCACCAGGATCCCCTTGGCCTGGGGGTAGTGCGCGACCAGCACCCGTTCGAGCTGGCGCAGGCTGCGCTGCCGCTCACCGACGCCGGTCAGCGCGAGCGCGCCAAGCGTGCGCACCGCCGCCGGCAGGTCCGATGCGACGCGGTGCGCCACGAAGTTGAGTGCGAAGCGCATGTCAGGGTAGAGCGCCAGCTCCTGCTGGTCATACAGCTGGCGGAGATCCGAGAATAGCGCAACGTCTCGGAGCAGCTCGGCGGCCGGTTTCGCGAGCTGCGGGTCGGCGGCGGCGAGGCGCGACGCCAGGATCCGGGTCTCGTCCTGCGGACGCGGCTGCGGAAACTCGATCGCCCCCAAACGCGAGAGCAGCGCCGGCTCCGGCATCCGCCCCTGGAACGGGTTCCAGGTCACCGCGACGAACGTGCCGCCATGCAGCCGGATGGCCTCCGGCGGACCGTCCAGGCTGGGGATCACGACGCGCCGCTCGGCGACGAGATCGTGCAGCAGCGTCTGCATCGTCGGCTCGACGGCCTGGATCTCGTTCAGCACCAGGAGCGCGCCGCGCTGCGCCCACCACGTCAGCTTGCCGACGCGTTCGACGGTAGTGCCTGCGACGAGCGCGGTCCCGCCCACCAGCTCGACCAGGTCGAGCCCGGCGGACAGATCGACGCTGAACAGGGGGATACGCCATAGCGCGGCTATCTCGCGCAGCAAGGCGTTCTTGCCTGTCCCGGGAGCGCCGTAGACGCCGATGCAGCCGAATCCGAGGCGCCAGCGCAGGCCGACGTGCGCCGCCATCATCTGCTGCACCTGCCCCGCGACGTAGGCCGGGTCCGGATCCGGGATCGCCGATTCCCAGACGCGCCGCTCGTCCGGCTCTCCCTCCTGCCAGCGGGGCGGCTGCCACGCGCCGGTGCCGAGCGCCTGCGCGAGCTCTCCCCCCATCAAGCGCAGGATAGCGGGGCTAGAACGGCTTTGCCAGCGATTTCTTGAGGATGTCCAGGTTTTCGAGCGCGAGGCCGGTGCCGAGCGCCACGCAATCGAGGGGGCGCTCCGCCACGTGGCAGGGGATGCCCGTGACGTTCGTCAGCAGGCGGTCCAGGTTGCGGAGGAGCGACGTGCCGCCGGTCATGACCATGCCCTTGTCGATGATGTCCGACGCAAGCTCGGGCGGGGTCTGCTCCAACACGTGCTTCACGGCGGCGACGATCTGGTCGAGCGGCTCCGAGATCGCGTCGGTCACCTCATCCGACGTGATCGTCACCGTCTTGGGCAGGCCCGCCACCTGGTCGCGGCCCCGGACGTCGACGCGCAGCGGCACGTCGAGCGGCAACGCGCTGCCGACTTCTATCTTGACCTCCTCGGCCATGTGGTCGCCGATGATCAGGTTGTGCTTTCGCTTGACGTAGGCAGCGATCGCGTCGTCGATCTTGTTCCCGCCGACGCGCGCCGACTGCTGCACGACGATGCCGTTCAGGCTGATCACGGCTACTTCGGTCGTGCCGCCGCCGATGTTGACGATCATGTTCCCGCTCGGATAGGAGATCGGAACGTTGGCGCCGATCGCGGCCGCGAGCGGCTCCTGGATCAGGTAGACCTCACGCGCGCCGGCCTGCAGCGCCGCGTCGGTCACGGCGCGCCGCTCGACGCTGGTCACGCCGCACGGGACCGAGACCATCACCTCGGGCTTCCAGATCCGGAAACGGCCGCACACTTTGGCGATGAAGTAGCGCAGCATCGCCTCGGTGACGACGTAGTCGGCGATGACGCCCGACCGCATCGGGCGGATGACCTGGATGCTCCCCGGCGTGCGGCCCAGCATCTGGCTGGCCTCCTCGCCGACGGCCTCGATCTTGTTGTCGGAGGTCGAGATGGCGACGACCGAGGGCTCGTTTATGACGATGCCCTGCCCCCGAACGAACACCAGCACGTTGGCGGTGCCGAGGTCTATGCCGATCTGCTTGGAGAAGAGCACCGCCCGGATTCTATCCGGGCCTGCGGCGCGTCAATCGAGCGCGAGCAGGTTGGCGCCGAGCGACTTGAACCGGCCTGTCAGGTCCTCGTAGCCACGCTCGACGTTCTGGTAGTCCGCGATCACGGTCGACCCCTCGGCGACCAGACCCGCAATCGTCAGCGCGATGCCGCAGCGCAGGTCGAGCGCACGCACCGCTGCTCCCTGAAGACGGACCGGGCCGTGCACATACGCCTTGTTTGCCTGGTTCGTCGTCCCGCCCGCGCCGTTGGTCTCGACCTGCGCACCGAGCTTGCGCAGCTCGTCGACGTAGTGGAAGCGGTCCTCGTAGACGCGCTCGTAGACGATGCTCTCCCCCTGCGCCTGAGTGAGCATGGCGCAGAACGGCGCCTGCAGGTCCGTCGCAAAGCCCGGGTAATGCATCGCCTGCAGCTCGACTCCGACCAGGGGCCGGGTGCGCCTCACCAGGAGCGCGTCGTCGCGCGTATAGACCTCGGCGCCGCACTCGTCGAGCTTGTGGATCAACGAGTCCAGATGATCCGGGATCACGCGCCGGATGGCGACGTCGCCGCCCGTGGCGGCCGCGGCGATGGCGAACGAGCC
>DASTZM010000518.1:0-3766 GCA_035764305.1 Chloroflexota bacterium
CAGGCCGGCCGTCTCGCCAAAGCGCTGGTCGAGAACGGCTCAGACTCCATCGTCGTCTCCGGCACCACGGGCGAGTCACCCACCCTCTCCAGCGAGGAGAAGCTCGAGCTGTTCGCCGCGGTGAAGGAAGCCGTCGCCGGACGCGGCAAGGTCATCGGCGGTACCGGCAACTACAACACCGACGAGAGCATTCACTTCACCCGGGACTCCGAGCGCACGATCGACGGCGTCTTGGCCGTCGTGCCGTACTACAGCAACCCGCCGCAGGAGGGGCTGTACCGCCACTTCCGCGCCATTGCCGAGAGCACCCGCCTGCCGGTCGTCGTCTACAACGTGCCCTCGCGCACCGTGCGCAACATGGAGGCATCGACCACCATCCGCCTCGCCAAGGACGTACCCAACATCGTCGGCGTCAAGGAGGCGGTCGATAGCCTGGACCAGGTGGCCGAGCTGATGCAGGAGCTGCCTCGCGACTTCCGCGTCTGGTCCGGCAACGACAACGACATCTTCCTGAAGATGTGCCTCGGGGCGTACGGCGTCGTCTCGGTCGCCAGCCACATCGTCGGCCGGCTCATCCGCAGCATGGTCGACGCCGTCGCCGAGGGGCGGCTCGAGGAGGCGCGCCGGCTGCACCTCAAGCTCCATCCGATGGCCCGGGCTCTCTTCCCACCCATCTCGCCCGTCGCATCGCCGTCGTCGATCAAGGCGGCGCTGAACCTGATGGGGTTTGACGTGGGCGGCTTGCGCCTGCCCATGATCGAGCTGCCCGAACCTGCGCAGCAGAAGCTCAAGGCGCTCATGGACACGTACGAGCTCGATCCCCTGCCGGTGCTCGCGGCCGCATAGCGAGCACGTGCGCTAGGCTTCCAGCGTGACAGGCGCAAGCCCGACGCTCACGGTGGAAGCAAAGTCCCAGGCCCTCCGCGAGATCGCGGCCGAGGTCAGTCGCTGCACGCGCTGCGACCTCTACAAGCACGCGCTCAAGGGCGTCCCCGGCGAAGGCGACCCCAACGCCGACGTCATGCTCATCGGCGAGGCGCCCGGTTACCACGAGAACCAGCAGGGACGGCCCTTCGTCGGCGCCGCCGGCCAGTTCCTGGAAGCGTTGCTCGGGTCGGTCGGGCTCACGCGCAAGGACGTCTTCATCGCCAACGTCGTCAAGCACCGCCCGCCCGAGAACCGTGACCCGTTGCCGGACGAGATCGGCGCCTGCGTGCCCTACCTCCAGCGCCAGATCGACGCTATCGACCCGAAGGTAATCGTCACGCTCGGGCGCTTCTCGATGGGCTACTTCTTCCCCGGCGAGAAGATCAGCCGCATCCACGGCATCGCGCGCCGCCACGGCTCGCGCCTGATCCTGCCCATGTACCACCCCGCCGCCGCGCTCCACCAGGGCAGCCTGCGCCGCGTGGTGGAAGAGGATTTCCTGCGCCTGACCCAGGCGCTCGCCGACGCGCGCAAGCTCGACGCCGCGCCGCCTCCGTCTCCGGCCGCGCCCCCGCCCGTGGCGGCGCCGTCGCCGAAACAGCTCTCGCTGTTCTAGGGCGCTAGCGGACCTCTTCGCGGCCCAGCGCCGCGCGGCCCCACACCAGGATCGCCGTCGTCAGGCCGATTGCGATCAGGAACGTCATCGCCAGGAAGATCACGTCGTCGGTGATCGAAGGGTCCATCGCCGCTGTCCTCTCTCTGCTCCCGCGTGCTCCATTGCACGAAGCGGGCCTGGACATAATCTAGGGAACCCCGGAAGGGCGCGCAGTGAGAAAGTCTCAGCGCCGAGTCATCCGTGCGCTCACCTCGGCGTCCGCCAGTAGAGATACGCCGCCATGCTCCCCGCCGCGACGCCCAGAGCCAGCAGCGCCCACATCCGGTCCTGCCACATCTGCCGGCGCTGGCGCTGCCGCGTTTTTGACGACGGGCTGTAGAAGAACGCGTTGGCCCAGTCTTCTCGCGCCCGGTTGAACTGCACGCGCGCCACCACGAAGCCCAGCAGGCAGAGCAGCGCCACGCCAAGCGCGACGTGCCACGGGAGCAGCCACGCCGGAGGCCACGCGGTCGAGCGCGTCAGCCACTCCGGCAGCGAGAGCGTCATGAGGAAACGGAAGGCCTACATATAATGGGCGCCGCCTCCTCTGCGCTACCCGGACACGTCGGGCGCGCCCTCCCGTGGTCTCGTCCCCTCACGCTGCCGGGCGCGCTGCTCGCCGTCCCCGCCGTCACCGTCGGCGCGCTCTACGTTAGGGAAGCCGCCCCCTCGGTCGGCGGCGGCAACACCGGTGAGTTCCAGGTGATGGCGCACCAGCTCGGCATCGCCCACCCGCCGAGCTACCCGCTCTTCCTGCTGCTCGGCAAGGTCGTCTCGCTCGTACCACTTGGCGGCGACGTCGCGTGGCGCATCAACCTCGCCAACGCGCTCCTCGGCGCCGCCGCGCTCCTCCTCCTGAGCCGCCTGCCCGCCGCACTCGGGGTGGTCGGCGCCGGCGCATCCGCCGCGGCGCTCGCCGGCGCGGTCGCCGCCGTCGTGCTCGGCGCCGCGCCGCGCCTGTGGACGCTCTCCGTCGAAGCCGAAGTCTTCACCCTTCACCTCTTCCTCGTCCTGGCCTTCTGGCTCGCACTCCTCCAGCGCCGCACGTATCTCGCCGCCTTCCTGGCCGGCCTCGGACTCGCCAACCACCGCACCTTCCTCTTCATCGCCGGCGCCGGCGCGCTCCACCAGCTCTTGCTCGGTCGGGTCGCCGTGCCTCGTCCACGCACCTTGCTCTTCGCCCTCGCGCTCTTCGCGCTCGGACTCACGCCCTACCTCTACGTCCTGCGTGGCCTGGTCATGCCCGTTGCCTACTTCTCACCGCTCGACGTCCACCGCCTGAGCCGCGGCGAGGTCTGGTACGTGCTGCAGGGCAACGCATCCGGGGAGACCGCTGGCGGCCGAGTCGTGCTCGACCTGCTCGCCAACCGGGACCTTCTTGCCGACCGCATCCGCTGGCTGCTGGGCCACCTCTCGACCCAGCTCTCGCTCATCCCAGGCGCGCGTCTCCCGCTGCTCGCCGCCGCGGTCGCCGGGCTATTCGTCGCCCTCCGCCGCGCGCCGCGCTTCGTCGCCACTGCCCTGCTCGGCGCCCTCGGCGCCGCGCTCTTCGCCATGGCCTACGCCAAGTACCCGGACGCCGACCGCTACCTCCTCCCGCTCGAGGCGCTCCTCGCCCTTGGGCTCGGCACGCTCGCCGCGTCGCTCGCCGCCGCGCTTGCGTCGCTCTTGCCCGGCGCCGGCCTCGCTGCGCGCGTCGCCGGCGCCGCCGCCGGCCTCGCACTCGCCGTTTCCCCCGCCTTCTCGCTCGGCGTGCTCAGCGCGCAGTCCGATCTCACGCGCGGTGGCTACGTCCATCACACCATCCACAACCTGGAGGGCGTCGAGCGCGGTGCCGTCGTCTGCACCTGGTGGTCGAGCGCGTGGGGACTCTGGTACGCCCAGCGCGTCGACGGCGTCCGGCCCGACGTCACCGTTATCCCGAAGGGGCCTGACGACTGCGTGCGCGACGTGCTGCCCCAGGAGTTTGGCCGGCGCGCCGTCTACCTCCCGGCTCTGACCGACGCCGCGCGCCGCTCCGAGTTCGTCTTCTTCCCTTCGCGCGACCTATGGCTTGCCGTCGCGCGCGGCGCGCCGCTCGGACCCGGCTCACTCGCCAAAGGACCCGACGACCGCATCTACCTCGTCGACGGCGGGCGCCGTCGGTGGGTGCCGTCGCTCGAGGTCTTCGCCGCTCACGGCTTC
>DASTZM010000519.1:0-3573 GCA_035764305.1 Chloroflexota bacterium
CGGCGCCACGGTCGGCGTGCGCTCCGGCACGGGCGTCGCCGCCGCCGTCGCCGCCGGCATCGCGGCCGCGGGTTCCTCGGTGACGGCCGCCGGGGTCTCCAGGACAGACGCCGCATCGTCATCCGGTTCCGCGGCCGGTTCCGGCTCAGCCACCACCGCCGGGAACGGCGGCACGATCGGTTCGATTTGCAGCGCCGCCGTCGGAGAGGCGGCCGGCGCCGGGGCCGCCGGCACCGCTATCTGCGGTACCGGCAGCCCCGGCCCCAGCAGCGGCGCCAGTTGTGCCAGCGGTGCGGCGAGGAAATCCTCGACCACTTGTCCGACCGGCGTGTGCTCCCACGTCGCCACCGCCGTGATGCTCGCCGAGAACGCCGCGCCTGCGTAGAGCAGCAGCACAACGCTGGCGCGTGCCTCCACGCCGCGCCACAGCTGCCATAGCCGCTCTCTGAGATGCAGCATCTCTGACCGTTCAACGCCAATCCTGGGGCCTACGAGACTTATTTGCGCGTCTGTGTAACGGGATCGTTCTTGTTCTTCACCGAAACGGCGGTAACGATCCTGCGAGTCCCTGCGTTATTGGTCGGAAGGGGCATTTCCTTCGATGAGTAACTGGGACCGCCACACGGTCCTGCTGGTCGAGCCCGACGACGAAGCCGCGGCGCAGCTCGTCGACGAGCTCTCGCCGCGCTACCGTCTGGCGGTCGTCGGCAGCGCCGCCGCGGCGCGCGCCTGGCTCGGCGCCGCCACCCCCGGCGCCATCGTGCTCGAGCTCGCGCTGCCCGACGCCGACGGGTTGATCTTCTGCGCCCACATGCGCTCGCGGACGGTCGCCCCCATCCTCGTCTACACGGTGCGCTCGGACACGCGCGATCTGCTCCTCAGCCTGCGCCTGGGCGCCGACGATTTCGTCCCCAAGCCCGCCGAGCCGGGCGAGATTGACGCGCGCGTCGGCGCGCTCATCCGCCGCGCCAACCGCACCGCGCGCCCCCGCGGACGCACCGCGCCCGCGGCCCAGTCGGCGGCCGCCGCCCCCACCAACGCGCCGTCGGCGCGCCCAACCGTTCAGCGCATCGGCGACCTCACAATCGACCGCGAGGGCCTCTCCGTCAGCGTCGGCGGCCGGCCGCTTTACCTCACCGCCAGCGAGCTGCGCATCCTGCTCGTCCTCGCCCGGCACCTCAACGAGCCCCTCTCCCGCGCCGAGCTCGCCCGCCTCTCCGGCGGCCCCGAGCACCTCGCCGGCAGCCGCTCCCTGGACATGCACGTCCGCCGCCTCCGCGCCAAGCTGCGCGGCGCCCACGGGCAGATCCCCGGCATCGTCCCCGTGCGCGGCTTTGGGTACCGGATGGTCCACGCCGCCCCCGTCGGCGGGAAGGAGCTCGCGCCACCGGCCGCCTGACCGCGCCCAGCGTCGTTGAAGCAGAAGATGCTGCGCGGGCGCGCCCCCACCACGCTCGTCTGCGCCCTCAGCGCACTCGGCGTTGCCCTCCTGCTCGTCACCCTCGCCTCCCCCGGCTCCCCAGGTGCTGAGGCTGCCCCGGCCCTCCAGGCCACCGGCGCCACCAGCACCATCGGTCCCACGCTCGCCCCCTCACGCACGCCCACCCCCGCCGGTCTGGCGCCTACCTCCACCCTCGCGCCCCGCACGCCCACCCGCACGCCGGCGCCCGCTCCCACCGGGGGCGCCACCAGCACGCTCGGACCGACCCGTACGCCCACCCCCGGTCCGTCGCCCACCACGCAGCCCAGCGCCACCGGCACCTTCCTCCCGACGTCGTCGCCCACCATCACCCCCACCCGCACCGCCGGCCCCAGCCCCACTGCCACCGCCACCCTCCCGCCCTTCGCCATCGCCGGCCGGCCGCTGGACGGTTGGGTCATCGCGCTCGACCCCGGCCACGGCGGTCGCGATCCCGGCGCCGCCTACCACGGCGTCTTCGAGAAGGAAGTCAACCTCGCCATCACGCTCCTCGCGCGGCCCCTGCTCGAGCAGGCCGGCGCGCGCGTCGTCCTGACCCGCGACCGCGACACCCTCGTCGGACCCGCCGACGGCACCATCACCGAAGACCTCGAGGCCCGCGCGCAGATCGCCAACCGCGCCGGTGCGCACCTCTTCGTCAGCGTCCACGCTAACGTCCACACCGACGACGACGTCACCGGCGCCATCACTTTCTACGGCGTCGAGTTCGGCTACGCCGGCGGCCAGCGCCGCGCCGACCGCCAGGTCGAGCTCTCCTGGCTCCTTGCCGGCGCCGTCCAGCGCGGCGTCGTCGCCCGCACCCGCGAGATCGACCGCGGCGTCCGCTCCGCCAACTTCTGGGTCCTCGGCGCCACCCGCATGCCCTCCGTCCTGCTCGAATCGGGCTTCCTCACCAACGAAGACGAGGCCCGCAACCTCGCCGACCCCACCTTCCGGCGCCGCATCGCCGAGGGCATCGCCCTGGGGGTGATCGACTACGCCACCGGCGGCCAGGTGCTCCCCACCGACCGCGTCCCCGCCATCGTCGGCGACCCACTCGTCCGCTACTACGACCAGACCGGCCACAACCTCGCCTACGGCTTCCGCACCTTCTTCGACACCCACGGCGGCCTCGACATCTTCGGTTACCCGCGCACCGAGGAGATCCAGGAAGGCGGCTTCACCGTCCAGTACCTCCAGCGCGCCCGCTTCGAGTACCACCCGGAGCACGCCGGCACGCCGTACGAGGTCCAGCTCGGCCTCCTCGGCGACCTCACCACAACGTCCCGCCGCCCCTTCCCCTTCGGCGTGCCCTTCGTTCCGGGCGACGACCACCGCTGGTACATCGAGACCGGCCACGGCCTCCACTACGGCTTCCTGCGCTACTTCGACACCCGCGGCGGCCTCGACGTTTTCGGCTACCCCATCTCCGAAGAGCTCCAGGAGAACGGCTTCACCGTCCAGTACTTCCAGAGAGCGCGCTTCGAGTACCACCCCGAGCACGCCGGCACCCCCTACGAAGTCGAGCTGGGCCTCCTCGGCGACCAGCTCCTCCAACAGCACCGCTGGCTGCGCTAGCGCCCTGAGGTCTCGCCACCTCTGGCGGAGGTGCCGGCTAACCGCTGGTCTCTTTGACCCAGCTTTCGATCGTCGTCCGAATCGCGCGCCAGGAGACCCGCCACAGCATTCGCGGCATGGGCGTGCGCTCGGCATCGTCGAAGTACGACAGGCCGACAAGCACGTGCCCAATGTCGTCAATCTCGAACTTCCGTCTGTACAGCCGCAGCAGATCGCGCAGCGGCCGGTGGGCGGTGCCCAGCGCGTAGACGTCCACGAAGTCCTTCCGACTCCCCCGCTGCACCGCCGCGCCGAGCTTCATGCACGCCAAGTCATCCAGTGACGCAACACGGCATGGCACTTCCCGCCACTCCAGCAGCGGCCGAAGCCGTCGGTAGCGCAGCTCCAAGAAACTGACATTCACGCGCCCGACCAACCCATGCAGGGTGCCCGGCGCAACGTCGTGCGCCGTGAAAGACGCGCTCCCTGGTCCCAGTGCTCGCTGTAGCGCTGCGCTCAGGTCAAGCGGGCGCGCGAGGGGTGTGGACGTAAACCAA
>DASTZM010000520.1:0-2272 GCA_035764305.1 Chloroflexota bacterium
TGCGGGCGCAGGGCGGGCGGTGGGCACGGGCCGCCGGTGCGCCGCGCGAGTCTACCGGCGCCCGGACCCCGCCGACAAGGCACCGCTGCCCGCGTTGCGTCCGACGCACGAACGGGAGAAGTTCCGGCTCCCATCGGCCCCCAATCGGCCCCTCCTCCGCCGGACGGTGCGCCGGACGCACCACCTGACAGAGCAACGCCCCTTCCCCCGCTGACTCGTGCGTCCCACGCACCGTTGCGTCCGACGCACAAGCTGGCCGGAGGGCGGCCCCGCCATCGGCTCGGAAGTGAGGACTCGGGGACGGCGTGTGGATAACTCCCAAGTTCTCCACCAAAGTCGTGGAGAAAGGGGATTGTGGCGTTGGCGCACCACGGGCCATACTGTGGTCGTCCCGAAGGGGCAGTCAGCCGACCGGAGATCACATCAACGGTCGCGACGGTTCCTTCGGGACACTTCGTGTGCGCGGAAACAGGGCACAGTTCAGCGCCGCTCCTCCAGCCGCCGCAGGATCCCGTCGGCCAGCTCGCCCGAGGCCGGGTCGACGACCGCCTCCAGCCCCGTCCCCGCGTGGGGCGTCAGCAGGACGGCGTTCCACGCGCCGGGCGCCTCGTCGGCCATCCGCTCGGCCTCCCCGGCCAGCGGCTCGCTCGCCGAAGCGACGAACAGCTTGGGAAACTCGCCCAGCTCCCCCACGTCGCCGCTCCCGGACACGACGATCAGCTGATCGACGAGCGCGGGCATCGACGCACCGACCGACAGGGCCGCATCGACACCGGCACCCACCGCCATCACGGCCACGCGCTCGACGCCCTCGCCGTGCAGCGCCTCGATGGTCGCGCCGAGCGACTCGGACGAGGCCGCCGGAGCGACCACCGCCCGCATGCGCTCGAGCGCCAGCTCCTGCGGGACGCCTGCCTCCTCCCATCCCTCGCCGACGAGCGCGACGCCGTACTCGCCGTCGCCCCAGGCGCGCGCGGCGCCCCCGTCGGGGAGCGGCACGGACTCGGCGGCGGCCGGGGTGGGGACGAAGGGACGGCTCGCCGCAGGCGCATCGGTCTGGGACGCGCAGGCGCCCAGCACGAGGACGCCGACCAGGGGCAGGCGGCTCAGAAGGCCCATTCGCCGATCGCCATGCGGCTCGCGAAGAGCCCGAACAGGATGAGCGAGACGAACGTGATGGCGGTCCACCATTCGCGCCGCTGGCCGGCGAGCGCGAACCAGGCGAAGAGCGGGAAGAGCGTGAGCGCGTAGCGCGGCACGCTCATCACGAACGAGGTGCTCACGAAGAGCAGCCAGTTGCCGGCCATCCAGGCGAACCACGACGGCCGGAAGCGGAACGCGGCGTAGATCGTGCCGGCCAGCCCCAGCCCGATGAAGGCGAGCTCCATCCAGCCGAGCATCATCGACTCCCACGGCTCGCGATGGACGATGCTGTCGATCACCCCGCCGATCCCCACCCACGGGGCGTCGAGCGACTTGTACCAGTGGTCCTGCTGCACGAACAGGAAGTGGAACGGATCGCCGTAGACGGCGACGTTCACGCCGAGATAGACCAGGAAGCCGACCGGCACCAGGCCGATGCCCAGCCACGAGATCCGCAGCCGCCGCTCCGGGTCGACCAGCCACTGCGTCAGCGCCTCCGCCACCAGGGCCGGGACCAGGATCAGCCCGTTCACGCGGGTCATCGTGGCCAGGGCGCCCAGGATCCCCGCCAGCCACCACCGCTCATTGCGCGCCGCCAGGAACGAGCCGAGCAGCACCGCCATGAACAGCGCCTCGGTGTACGGGATGTGGAGGACGAAGGCGGTCGGGAAGATGAGCAGGAACCACGCGGCGCTGCGGCCGAGCGGCGCGCCGAGCTCGCGCCCCACCACGCGCGCCAGCAGTGGCGCCACGAACAGGCTGGCGATGGTGGTGACCAGGAAGCCGCTCACCACCGGGTCGTTGAGCAGCGCGTTGACCGCCCCGGTGAGCCACGGATAGAGCGGGTAGAAGACGATGAACAGCGGGACGTCGCCGGGGCCCTCGGCGTTGTAGCCGTAGCGCGCCAGGTCGAGGTAGTGCGGCGCGTCCCAGCGGTTCCAGATGTCCAGCGCCCGATGCGGGTCCACGATCTTGTCGTCGTTGACCACCACGTAGGCGATGACGCCGAAGACGAGCAGCCCGATCTTGACCAGGAGCGTCAGACCGATGAGGTCCCAGTCATCATCGGTCAGCGCGAGATGAGGCAGGCGCAGGCGCGGCATGGCGCGGAGTGTAGGGGCTTGGCGGT
>DASTZM010000521.1:0-3637 GCA_035764305.1 Chloroflexota bacterium
GCCGACGATCAGGATGTCGGTCTCGCGCTCGCGGGGGGCCATGGCCGGTGTCACACGTGGGGAGCGTACACGGCGTAGAGCAGCCGGCAGGCGTCACCGCGCGTGATGGGTGCGTCCGGCTGGGTGGAAGGCGGCGGTCCCGGCGCAACACCGAGCGACTGGCGCAAGGGCGACGGACTGCCCAGGCGCTCGCGCAGCAACGCGAGGAACTGGGTCTCGCTGCACGCGGCGGTGTCCCCGAAGCTGGTGAGATCGGTGTCGTCTCGCCGCCAGGGGTCGTAGGCGCGGCGCGCGACCCAGACCCAGCGCGCCGCCTCGCCGCGCGTGAGAGGATCGCCCGGGCGCGCGTGGTAGGTTGAGAAGAAGCCGTGCGTGGCCCAGAACTGCGCGGCCGGCGACAGATCGGGCGGCGCGCTCTCGGCGGTGGGGAAGCGCGGCGGCACAACGTCCTGGAGGTAGGCGATCACCTGCCCCTGGGCCAGGAGCGCGCGCTGCAGCGGGGCACGCGGCACATCGCGCACGCGCGTGCCGCGGCGCACGGCGAGCGCCGCGGCGGTGCCGGCCGCTTCGCCGAGCGCCATCCAGGTGGGCTCCATCCGGATCGTGCCGAAGCCGATGTGGGTGGCCGAGACGGCCACCGGAACGAGGAGACTGTCAATTCCGACGGGCAGCATGATCCGGTAGGGCAGCTGGTAGGGGGCGCTGGAGGTCGAGAAGAACCCCTCGAGGGCGTAAGCGCGGCCCTCGTTCTCGGCGCCGGCCGCCAGATCGGTCCCAGCGCCCGCCGCGCGCACGCGGAAGTCGTCGGGCTTGCGCGCGGCGTAGGGGTCGGGCCCCGAGCGGCGCAGGCCGGCGTCCTCGCGCTTGCGCGTGGCGTGGGAATCGATGCCATACGCGCCGCAGGCGACGCTGTCCCAGTGGAGCGGCGTGCGGCCGCCGTCGGGTGACCGCGTGGCGTCGCGCGCCGAGAAGGTGTACTCGCCCACGATACGCGCCGCCTCGCGCACGTACATCTGATGGGGAAATCCGTCGTTGTCTCGGAACTCGTCGGCGGCGTAGCCCCACTCGCGCGCTTCGTCGCGAAACCACTCGGGTAGCTCAGGGTCCTGCTGACAGAACCAGAGCAGCCCCTCGGTGTAGGCGCGGTGGCGCCGGGCGATCTCGGCGCGGCGGGTCGGCCCCGCCTCAGCGTAGTCGTAGTTCTCCTCGGGCCAGTCGGTGGAAAGGAAGGCGTAGTGGTGGTTGTTGCAGTCGGTCTTGCCGTTGGGGAGGGTGGCCTGGTTGAGCACGCCGGTGCCGCCCCAGCCCATGAACTCGAGGATGCGCCCGGCGCGCACGTCGTCGACGAGGCTGGCGTAGTGCGACCGGTCATATGCGGCGGGTAGTGTGACCTCACGGCGGTTGGCAAGATCGCGCGTCAGGCAGAGGCGGAAGTTGTAGGCCTGCACGCGCCGGTCGGCAGCACCCGTCGAGCCGGGATAGCAGAACTTGCTGAAGAACTCCTGGTAGAGCACGCCAGCGTGTGACTCGCCGAACTCGTCGCGGCTCTCGCGGCCGATGCGGTACGCGGCGCCGGCGCCGAGTGCCACGTCACCCTCGTAGGTGGCGTCTACGAAGACGTCGGCCGTGACGCGGCGCCGCTCGCCCATGGCTTGCCCGGCCGCGTCGACCGCCTCGAGTGTGATTGCGGTCACGCGCCGTTGCGGCGTCCCGTCGGGCGCGTCGGGGCCGGCGCCCAGAACGGTTTCGACCAGCCACTGGCCGCCGTCGTGGAGCGTGTGTCCGCCTTCCCATCCAAGGCGCCAGCCCTTCCAGACGGTGATGCCGGGCTGCTCGGCAATGAGGCGCTCGAACTCGCGCTCGGCGAGGTGCGGCTCGAGCTCGTAGCCGTCGCCGGAGTCCTTGACCTGCTGCGAGCCCGCGCCGTAGGTCTCGACGTACTGCGCGTGCAGCCGATTGACGAGCTGCCGGAAGAGGCCTCCGATCGAGGTGCGCGCGCCGATGTCGGTGCGGCCGAGGCCGCTCGTCATCAGCCCACCCAGGTGCTGCGATGGCTCGATAAGAAGGACACGTGCGCCTTCGCGCGCGGCCGCGACCGCCGCCGCGACGCCGGCGGCGGTGCCGCCGACGACCGCGACGTCAGAGTGGTCGGCCTGGGTCAAGCCCCTATTTGCCCTGGCGCGCCCAGAAGGTATCGAGCTCGCGCTGCACGTCGGTCTGCGCCTGGCGCACGATGTCGCGGATGGCGCCCTTCTTGGCCGCCACGTCGTTCATCGCGGTGCCGAGCACCTTGTCGATCTCGGCGTCGACGGGCGTGATCGGGACGGCGGTGTCCTTCTGCATCACCTTCAAGACTTGCGGCCACGCGACGGGCAGCTTCTCGAGGTAGTACTTGTCCTCGTTCACCTCGCGCATGGGCGAGGGGCGCAGCTGCTGCTGCATGAACCAGCCAGCTGCCTCCTTGGTGGTGGAGAGCCATCTGGTGAGCAGCCAGCCCTCGGAGGCGTACTTGCCGCCGCTGGGCAGCCCGTAGCTCCACCCACCGCGGATGTAGCTCTTCCCCTCCTTGTCCTTCGGCCCGTGGACCGGGACCGTGACGCCGAAGTCGATGTCGGGGTTGTTGGCCTTGATGTGGAAGATCTGGGAGGGGTTCTGGATCTTCTGCGACTGCGCGCCCACGGTGAAGGGCTGCTGCGCGGCGGTGGCGCCGGTGTACTGCGCGTTGAACGCGCTGACCGCGGGGGTACCGCCGATGGCCTCGTAGAAGCCCTGGAACCACTCCAGCGCCTCGTACGTCTCGGCGGAGTCGAACTGCGCCTTCTTGCCGTCTTCCGAGAGGTACTTGCCTTTGTTGTTGAGGGTCCAGAGGATGAAGCCGGCCGCGCCGCCCGCCACCTCGCCGCCGAGGCGCACGATGCGCGAGCCGTCGAGCTTGGTGAGCTTCTTTAGGTACTCGGTGGCCTGCGCGAAGGTGGTGGGCGGCTGGTCGACGCCGTACCCGGCCTCTTTCAGGTGGGCGCGGTTATAGAAGTTGGCGTACCACGCGCCGTTGGAGACGTTGGGCAGCACATAGGCCTTGTTCTGGTACCTGGAGGTCTGCCACTCGGCCTCGTAGTAGATCTTCGGGTCGAACTTGTCGCGGCTGATGAACTGATCGACCGGCTGGAGCACGCCTTGCAGAGCAAGCGCGGGCAGCTCGCCGCGCCAGATCATGCTGACGTCGGGCGGCGAACCACCCGCCACCGACGCCACGAGCTTGGTGACGCGGGGGCTGGCCATGCCGCTCGCGGTGGTGGTGAGGTCGAAGTCGACCGTGACGGTGGGGTACCTTTTCTGGAAGTCGTCACGCATCTTCTCCATCAGCGGGAGGCGCGCCTCGTCCCAGGCGTGCAGCAGGACGAGCTTGACCGGCCCCTTGGACGGCGCGACGGCGTCGCCGCCTGCGGCGCCGCCGCAGGCGGCGACCGTGGCAGCGCCGGCCGCCGCTGCGCCGTGGACGAACGAGCGTCTCGTGACCATGGTCCCTCCTCCTTGCTTGCGGCTTCTACCTAGCTGTGCTCTCTCACGAGGTTAGTTACCGCGGCTGAGGGCTGAACGGTGAAGACCCCGCCCGGTACGGTGGTGGTGCTTGACGCCA
>DASTZM010000522.1:0-10364 GCA_035764305.1 Chloroflexota bacterium
GACCAAGACTGGTTCGATCACCTCGGTGCAGGCGATCTACGTGCCGGCGGACGACTACTCGGACCCGGCGCCGGTGACGGCGTTCGCCCACCTTGATGCGACGATCGCACTGGAACGAGCGATCTTCGAGCGGGCGCTGTATCCGGCGGTCGATCCGCTGGCGTCGACGTCGCGCATCCTCGATCCACGCATCGTCGGTCAGGAGCACTACGAGGCGGCGCGCGGAGTGCAGCGGCTGCTGCAGCGGTACAAGGACCTGCAGGACATCATCGCCATCCTGGGGATGGAGGAGCTGTCCGAGGAGGACAAGGTCATCGTCAACCGCGCCCGCCGCGTCGAGCAGTTCCTCTCGCAGAACCTGCACGTGGCGGAGATCTACACGAACGTGCCCGGGCGCTACGTGCCGGTGGCGGAGACGGTGCGGGGGTTCAAGGAGATCCTGGAGGGCAAGCACGACCACCTGCCGGAGGCGGCGTTCTACGCGACGGGCACGATTGACGACGTGCTGCGCCGCGCGGAGGAAATGCAGCCGCGCGAGCTGGTGGCGGCGTGACGCGGCGCGGTGTGAGCTAGCGCGCCGCGGGCGGCGGCTCACCCAGCGCTGCGCGCAGGAAACCACCCGCGGCGTCGAGCCGGCGTGTCGCGTCCTCAGCGGTGCAGCCGGCGAGCGCCATAAGGACGGCGGGCTTGGCGCGGTAGGCCGTCGCCTCCAAGTACGGGACTGTCTCGGACTCGGAGAGACCGGTGATAGTGGCGACGATGCGCTGGGCGCGGCGGCGCAGCTTCTGGTTGCTTGCGGTCAGGTCAACCATCAAGTTGCCGTAGACCTTGCCGGAGCGGATCATGGCGGTGGTGGTGAGCATGTTGAGCACCAGCTTCTGGGCGGTGCCGGCCTTGAGGCGGGTGGAGCCCGTCACGACTTCCGGGCCGACCGCAACTTCGATGGCTTGATCGACGGCTGCCGCGAGCGGGGCGCCGGGGCTGCAGATGACGCACGCGGTGAACGCGCCCCGCCGGTGCGCTTCCGCGACGACACCAAGCACGTAGGGCGTGGTGCCGCTGGCGGCGAGACCGACGACGACGTCCTTCTCCATGACGCCCGCGGCGGCGACGTCCTCGGCGCCGCTCTCGGGGCGGTCTTCAGCTGCCTCGACCGAGCGGCGAAGGGCGCGGTCGCCGCCGGCGATGAAGCCCTGCACCTGCCCCGGTGGAGAGGAAAAGGTGGGGGGACACTCGGACGCATCGAGCACGCCCAGGCGCCCGCTGGTGCCGGCTCCGAAGTAGAACAGCCGGCCGCCGTCCTTCCAGCGGGCGACGACTTCATCGACGGCGCGCGTGATGGCGGGCAGCGCCTCGCGTACGGCGGTCGGGATGCGCGCGTCCTCGGCGTTCATGATGTCGAGGATTTCGCGGGTGGAGCGGGTGTCGATGTCCGCGCTACGGGGGTTGCGGTGTTCGGTGAGCTGAAGCGGTGCTGTCATGCCAGGCCCCGGGCGAGGAGGAGTGCGCCGGCGACGGGCTCGTCGCGCGGGGCGATGACGGTGGCGGCGCAACGCTGGCGGACGTGGTCGGAGAAGAGGTCGGCGAGGTGGGAGGAGCCGGTCCACAGGCCGCCGGACGTGACGACTTCGGCGTGCTCGAGGGCGAGGCCGTGGAGGACAGCGCAGGCGGCGTCCGCGAGTTCGGTCGCGGCCTGGTCCACGATGCCGCGGGCCGTGATGTCTCCCGCAGCGGCGACCTGGAAGACGACCGGTGCGAGCGCCGCGACGTCGACCGGCTTCCAGTCTGAGTACATCGGGCGGACCAGATCCTGCGGCCGCGTCAGCCCCTTGGCATCGAGGACCGCCGCGGTCAGCGCCGTCGGGTCATCCCGTCCGTCGTCAGCCCGGCACACCGCGCGGAGCGCCTGCAAACCGATCCAGTAGCCGGAGCCCTCGTCGCCGAGCAGGTAGCCCCAACCGCTGGCGCGGCGCTCGTCGCCGCGCGCGCTCACGCCGAACGCGATGGCGCCGGTGCCGGCGATGACTACCACGCCCTGCCTGCGTCCGGTGCCCCCCACCAGCGCCGCCATCGCGTCGTGGGTGATGACGGCGTCCTCCGCGGTTGTGTCCCACTGCGCCCGAACTGATCCACCGTCCATGAGACCGGCCAGCGCCGTGCGCCAGGTGCGGTGGTCGTCGGGGCGCGCGACGCCGGCCAGGGCGAGACAGATGCCCGCGAACTGGGGCGGAGCGGCGCCGAGCGCGGCGTCACACAGCGCCGATCGGATCGCTTCGGCGACGCGCTCGGCGGCGACGTCGATGCCCAGCGCGCTGTAGTTCGAGGGGCCTGTGGTGGCGCGGCCGAGGATACGCCCGGACTCGTCGGACACGGCGCACGTTGTCTTGGAGCCACCGCCATCGACGCCCGCGTAGACGCGCATCGCGCCGCCTATCATTCCATTCCCCATGTCTCCGCAGGCTGACACGCCCGGCATCGCGCTGCTGAGCTTCGCGCATACGCACCAGAACGGCTGGGCGAGCGTTTTCAAGCAGGACCCGCGCGTGCGCGTGGTGTGCGCGTGGGACGACGACCCCACGCGGGGCGCGACGCAGGCGGCGCGGGCGGGTGTGGAGTTCATCCCGTCGCTGGACGATGCGCTGGCGCGCGACGACGTGCAGGCGGTGACGATCTGCTCGACCAACGACGCGCACGCCGACCTGGCGGTGGTGGCGGCGCGCGCCGGCAAGCACGTCATGATGCAGAAGCCGATGGCGACGACACTGCGCGACTGCGACCGGATCGTCGAGGCTGTGGAGGCGGCCGGAGTACTGTACTTCCAGTCGCACAACCTGCGCTTCGACGCGCTGCATCAGGGGATCAAGCGCCTGGTCGACGCCGGGGAGATTGGACAGGTCGCGACCGCGCGACGGCGCCACTCGCACGCCTTCGCGCTGCTGCAGCCGAGCGTGCTGGAGTGGATGAGCGACCCGGTGAAGGGCGGTGGCGGCGCCTTCATGGACGAGGGGGCGCACGTCGCGCTGTGGTTCCTGTGGATGTTCGGCGCGCCGCGCAGCGTGACGGGCGTCGTCTCGACCGCGATCAGCGACCAGAAGCCGGGCGTCGAGGATAACGGCGTGCTGCTGTACCGCTATGACAACGGCATGATCGGCATCCACCAGTCGAGCTGGACCGAGCTCGCGTCGACGAGCACCATCGAGCTGCTGGGCGACAAGGGCGCGATCGTGGCGAGCGGGACCGACATCTCGACGTCGCGGAGCTGGACGGACGGCGAGGCGCCGTTACGCGTCTGGCGCCACAACCCGGACGGCCCCGCCGGCGGCGCGCCGCCGGGGGCCGGGCCGAAGCCCGCCGTCCCAACGGGCGAGTGGGTCGTTCCCGACGTGCAGCTCGCGCCCAACCGGCTCTCGGGGACGGCGCAAGCATTCGTGGATCTGTTGGTGAGTGGCGGGCCGTCGCCGGCGGACGCGCGCACGGCACGCACCGCGGTGGAAATGGTGCTGGCGGGGTACCGGTCATCACGCGAGGGGCGCGACGTGAGGTTGGCGGTCCAGCGGTAGCCGGCCGGGCGGAGCACGCCTACAATGGCGCGCGTGACGACGCGACGCTCCCTCCTGGCCAGCGCCGCAGTGGCGCTCACGCCGGCGTTGGCAGCGTGCGCGCAGAGGGAAGCTACCCCACGGGGCGAGGCGGTCCCGACCGTGGCAGCGCTGCGCTCGGGCGTCAAAATCACTCTCCTGAACGACGCCAACCAGGCGGCGACGCCGCTGATCGAGGGCGTCCTGACCGACTGGAAGACGAAGCAGCCGGGCATCTCGGTGGAGTGGCTGCGGCCGGGCGGGCAGGTCAACCTGACGGCGATGGTCGCGGCCGGCACGCCGCCCGACCTGTTCTCGGTCGACCAGAACGGGTTCGCCGCGCTGGCCAAGAGCGGTGACGCGCTGGCGCTCGATCCGTACCTGCGGCGCGACAAACTGGACTTGGCGGACTACTTTCCGGCCAGTCTGGACATGGGCAAGCTGGAGGGGCGCCAGCACGGTCTGCCTCGAGCCTTCAACTGCGGTGTGCTGTACACCAACCTGAGCCACTTCGAGGCATCGGGGATCACCCCGCCGCCCGACCAGTGGGGCGGCGCACGGTGGGGCTGGGCCGAGTTCTTGGACGCGACGCGCCGCCTCTCGATCCAAGGCGCGAGCCACGAGGACTCGCGCTTCGGCGCCGACCTGCTGGGTGGGATCGGGTTCTTCTGGGCGTTCGCTTACGCCAATGGCGGCGCGCTGTTCAACGCCGACATGACGGCGACGCGCATCGCCGAGCCGCCCATCGTCGAGACGGTCCAGTTCCTGGCCGACCTTATCCACCGCCACCGGACGAACCCGACCCCGGAAGTGAAGGCGAAGCTGGGAGACCGCGACATCTTCTTCAGGGGCCAAGCGACGATGCAGCTGATCGGCGCCTCCAATGTCAACCTCTACCAGGCGATCGACCAGTTCAAGTGGGACTGGCGCCCGCTCCCGGCCGGAAAAGCAGGGGCAAAGAACTGGGGCGGCGGCAACACGTTTGGCCTGGCGGGCAAGAGCCAGCTGCGCGAGGAGGCGTGGACATTCTTCAAGCACCTCACCAGCCAGGCGTCGGTCACCGCGATGGCGAGTCAGTATTTCCCGGCGCGCAGGTCGTCGCTTCAGGCGTTCCTGGACGCGGAGGCGAAGGCGGGCCGGCCACCGGCCAATCGACAGATGGTGGTGGCCGCGATGCAGAACGCGGTGGTGCGCCCCAACCATCCGCGCTACGCCGAGGTGCAGACGATCCTGGACGAGGAGCTGGGAACGCTGTGGAAGCAGGGCGGCGCAGTACAGGCAGCAGCGGACGCGGCGAAGCGGCGCATCGATCCCATCCTGCAAGCGAAGTAGTGGAGCTCCCCACCCCGCCCGCCAGACCGAACCTGCTCTTCGTCTTCGCCGATGAGATGCGCGGCTCAGCGATGGGCTGCGCGGGCAACACCGACGTCAGAACGCCCGCGCTCGATGGGCTCGCCCGAGGAGGGGTGCGCTTCACGAACGCGGTGGCGAACAACGCGGTGTGCACGCCGGCGCGCGGCTCGATCCTCACGGGGTGCTGGCCGCAGACGCACCGCGCGCTGGCGAACGACCTGCCAGTCGATCCGGGCGCACCGTCTATCGCGCGTGCGCTCCGGGCGAAGGGCTACCGCTGCGGCTACATCGGCAAGTGGCACGTGGGCGGGATGCCGCGCGACCGGTTCATCCCACCGGGTGCGGAGCGGCTGGGGTTCGACGACTTCTGGGCCGCGTGGAATTGCGCGCACCGCTATCTGCGCCCGGCGTACCACTTGAACGACTCACCCCAGCCGGTAGTGCATGAGGGACGCTACGAACCCGAGATGCAGGCGGACCTGGCGCTGGAGTGGGTGGGGAGTCTGGGATTAGACGAGCCCTGGTGTCTGTTCCTTTCCTTTGGCCCGCCGCACGAGCCGTACCGGCCGCTTCCGCCGGGCTACGAGGGCACCTATGACCCGAACGCGCTGACGCTGCGCCCAAACTGCCCGGACACACCGGAGTACCGTCAAGACCTGGCCGATTACTACACGCACGTCACGGCGCTGGACGACCAGGTAGCGCGGCTGCTGGCGTCCCTGGAGGGGCGCGGGCAGCTCGACAGCACGCTGGTGGTGTTCACGAGCGACCACGGCAGCATGATCGGCTCGCACGGGCGCGAGAACAAGCACTCCCCGTGGGAGGAGGCGACGGTGATCCCGCTGCTGATGCGACTGCCGGGGACCGTGCCCCAAGGACGCGAGGATGACGCGCTGATCGGGCACCCCGATCTGGCGCCGACACTGCTCTCGCTGATGGGGGTGGCGCCCGACCGACGTATGGAGGGGCGCGACGTGTCGCGCCGGATCCGAAGCGCGGAAGGCGAGGGCCCCGACTCGGTCTACCTGCAGGCGGTGATCTGCGCTGACCAGGCGGCGAAGGACGGACTGATCGAGTGGCGCGGCGTGCGGACCCGCGGCGCGACCTACGCCGCGAATCTGCGCGGTCCCTGGCTGCTCTACGACAACGAGGCTGACCCGTACCAACTGCGTAACCTGGTCGACGAGCCGTCGGCCGCAGCGCTGCGCGAGCGCATGGCGGGCGAGCTGAAACGCTGGATGGCGGAGACGAACGACAGGCTGGAGGCGAAGGAGGTGGTGCTGGAGCGCTACGGACTCAAGCGGGTCTGGGATGAGCGCGCCGCGACGAACCGCCGGCTGCGCGCGGCGGGCCTGCCCCGTGGCTGACGATCCACGCCCGAGCTTCCTGCTGATCATGACCGATCAGCATCGCTTCGACGGCCTGGCGTGCGCCTGGCCGGTCTGGCGCGCGGTGCGCGGGGAGCGGACGCCCCTCCGCACACCCAGTCTGGACCGGCTGGCGGCGGACGGGGTCCTGCTGCGTCGGCATTACGTCAACAACCCGTTGTGCATGCCGGGGCGCTCGACGCTCATTACCGGACTGACGCCGCGCGCGCACGGCGTGCGCACCAACGGGATGGACCTGGACGCCGGTACACCCACGATCGTGCAGGCGCTGGCGGATGCGGGTTACCGGACGCACAGCACGGGCAAGACCCACTTCCGGACGATGGGCCTGCCGCTGGGCGCCGATCCCGAGACCGCCGACGCGTCACAGCACTGTGAGGCGGCGCCCCTGTGGCACAACGGGCGCGTCACGAAGATCCCGACGCCGTACTACGGCTTCCAGTCGCTGGATTGGACGGGAGGTCACGGCGCGGTCTTCGGCGACTATGGGAACTGGCTGTCGAGCGTCGATCCAGAGGGGCGCGCCAAGCTGTCGCGCGAGGGAGGAACGCCGGCGGCGAGCGGGGCGGAGCAGGCGTGGCGGATGGCCATCCCGCCCGAGCGCCACTACAACACGTGGATCGCCGACCGGACGATCTCCTTCCTGGAATCGACGGGCGGGCAGCCTTTCTTCGCGGTGGCGTCCTTCCCAGACCCGCACCATCCCTTCGCGACGCCGGACCCGTGGTACTCGATGTACGACCGCGCCGCTGTGCCCGCGCCGGTGCGGCGTGAAGGAGAGCTGGACGACCTGGCACCGTTCTTTCGCGAGGTGTGCGAGCGCCCGCTTCGCCTCTCGGGCCGAATGCGCCCCACCAACGTGCCCGAGGCGCAGCTGCGCGAGATCGTCGCGATCACCTACGGGATGATCTCGTTCGTCGACGAGCAGGTGGGACGCATCCTGGACGCGCTTGACCGTCTGAGGCGGAGTGAGGACACGGTGGTGGTCTTCACGTCCGACCACGGCGACCTGCTGGGCGATCACTGGCTGCTCAACAAGGGGCCGTTCCACTTCGACGGCCTGCTGCGTGTGCCGAGCGTCTGGCGCCTCCCGGCGGCGTTACGCCGCACGCCGGGGGGCGCAGCGACGGAGGCACTGACGTCGCACCTGGACTTCGCGCCGACGGTGCTCGATCTGGCGGGGCTGCCTGCGCCGGAGGGCGGGCCACGCTGGCCCGTTGCGGTGCGGCCAGAGACCGACCGGCAGCTGGCACCGCTGCCCGGCCGATCGCTCGTGCCGCTGCTGACGGGGCGCGCAGAGCGCGTGCAGGACGCGGTGCTGGTGGAGAACGACGAGGACTACCTTGGGCTGCGCCTGCGCACGCTGGTCACCCAGGCGCACCAGCTGACGGTCTACGTCGGGGAGGACGGCGAGCAGGACTTCGGCGAGCTGTTCGATCTGCGGGAGGATCCCGCCCAGGTGCACAATCTGTGGCGCTCGGCGGAGCACCGCCAGGTAAAGATGGAGCTGAAGGATCGGCTGCTGGCGGAGCTGGTGCGCACCGACAACCGGGTGCCGCGCCGCTTGAACCACGCATGAAACACACCTGAGAGGAACGTCAAGAACATGGCTATCCGGACCGCCGTGATCGGCGCCGGCAACATCGGCAAGACCCACTCCCGCGTCTACAAGGGCAACCCGCTAGCCGAGCTGGTGGCAATCTGCGACATGGACCGCGCGCGGGCCGACGCCGCGGCGCAGGAGTTCGGCATCAAGGCGTACTACGACGTGGAGGAGCTGCTCCGCGCCGAGAAACCGCAGATGGTCTCGGTGGCAACGGCGGGGACAGAGAACGGCTCCCACCACTACCAGCCGACGATGCAGGTCCTGGCGGCGGGCGTGCACGTCCTGGTGGAGAAGCCGATCTCCAATGACCTGTCTCAGGCGAAGGAGATGGTGGCGGAGGCGAACAGGCGCGGCGTGTGCATGGCGGTGGACCTGAACCACCGCTTCACGCCGGCGACCAAGCTAGCCAAGGAAAAGATCACGTCGGGCGAGCTGGGGCAAGTGCTGTTCGTCAACATGAACCTGTGGATCGCCAACCGGAAGGACGATCCGCCCTACTTCCATCTGCGCGCGCTGCACTCGCACTCGGTGGACGTGATGCGCCACATGGCGGGGGATGTCGAGAAGGTGCAGGCCTTCCTGACAAAAGGGCCGGGACGCAACTCCTGGAGCAACGCGTCGATCAACATGCGCTTCACGTCGGGGGCGCTGGGCCACCTGACCGGCTCGTATGACATGCACGGGCCCGACCGGCACAGCATCGAACGCACCGAGGTGGGGGGCACCAAGGGCCGCGTGGTGATCGACAACTCGACGGTGGACTTCTACTGGTTCCCGCACGCGAGCAAGGAGGCGGTCCACGTCCACAACGCGGGGGGCATGGTTTCGTTCAGCGAGACGTTCGGCACGCGCCTGGGGCGCTGGCTGGAGCAGCTGAGCGAGGGCGCCAAGCCCGACGAGATCGAAGGCTCGGGCGAGGAGGGGCTGAAAGCGCTGGCGGTTCAAGAGGCGGCGATCAGATCGCACGAGACGGGGCAGGTGGTGGACGTGCTGGAGCTCCTGAAGTGACCGGTACTCAGCGCGCGTTCCGTCTCGGGTGCAACACCGTGCTGTTCGCGATGGTGGGACTGGACGAGGCGCTCCAGCACCTGGCGTGGGCCGGCTACGACGGCGCGGAACTGTCCTACATCGGCGCGATGGTCGAGCACGTGCAGCCCGACCAGCCTGAGAGCCACTACGCGGAGGTCAAGCGGAAGGCAGCCGACCTGGGGCTGGGGCTGTACGCGCTGGAGTGCACGCCGAACGCGCCGGAGCGCGTCGAGAACGCGTGCCGGATCGCGGCGGCGCTGGGCGTCCCGATCGTGGCCATCGGCTCGGGCGGCAAGACGGGAGACGAGGACTCGTTCCGGCAGGCGGTCGATCTGGGGCGCACGCTTGCGGCGATCGCCGGCAAGCACGGCGTGACGCTCGCGCTCAAGCCGCACGTCGGCGCCGCGGTCTACAACACCGAAACGGCGCTGCGCGCGTGGCGCGAGATCGGCTCGAAGTCAGTCGGCCTGAACTTTGACCCCAGCCACCTGGTGCGCGCCGGAGAGGACGTGGCCGAGGCGGCGCGGGCCTTCACGGCGGCGGGGGCGGTGGTGCACTCCCACTTCCGGGACTGCCTGACGACGCAGCTGGGTGGGCCGCCCGGTCCGCCCGAGGAGCAGGTGCCGGGGCGGGGAATCGTGGACATTCCGGCGGTGCTGCGGGCGCTGCGGGACGGGGGGTACACGGGGGTGCTGGACCTGGAGGTGATTGGGGCGAAGAGCTATCCGCTTAGTCGGGCGATGGGGATCGCGGCGGAAACCCGTGGCTACCTCAATCGCGTGCTGAAGGAGATCGCTTAGGCGCTTCGCCAGACGCGCACGATGCCGGCAGCGGGGTCGACCTCGACGTTGTCACCGGTATGGATCGACTCGACCGGGTCGGGGTCCAGGCGGTGCAGCATCCCCACGCCGGCCAGCACCGCTCCCTGGACCATGACAGGATTGGTGGTGCGGAACAGGATGGCGCGAGGCGCGACGCCGCGCGAGACCATGTCCAGCAGCATCCAGGAGGTGGCGATGCCGCCCTTGGCGGTGTCGCAGACCAGGATCTTGCCGACCAGACTGTGGCCGTACAGGTCGTGCGACTCGCGCGAAAAGATGCCGCGGTCACGGTCGACGTCGTAGCGAGCGCTGAAGCCGTGGCGCGAGACGAGCGCGGTCCCGCGCACGCGCGGCCCAACGCCGGGCGAGGTGCGCAACTCGAGATCCGGCTGGCGCGCCGTATCCGACATCTCGCTAGCCAGCTTCGAAGGTCCCACGCGTCACGGCCGCGACGCACTCCTCGGTAGGGCGAAAGACGGGGTTGTAGCCGTAGCCGGCGATGATGTTGGCCAGCTTGGCGCTGTCGGTCAGCAGGGTGCGAAAACCATGACGCACGGCCAGCTCGCGGGGGGTCATGATGTAGTAGCAG
>DASTZM010000523.1:0-7160 GCA_035764305.1 Chloroflexota bacterium
GCCGTCCTCGGGGACGCGTTCCTGCAAGCCGTTCAGCTCGTCGCCGGCGCCTCCAGCGTGCTCTGCATCGGCGCCGAGCTCTCCTCCGCCGCCGTCGCCCGCCTTACCGCCGGCATGCTCACCAAGTTCGCCGTCCGCGCCGTCGCCGAAGACCACCCCTCCGAGCAGCGTGCCCTCGTCGAGGTCGCCGACCCCGGCACCGTCCTCTTCGTCGTTTCCTACCGCGGCGCCAATGAGCGCCTGGTTGACCTCACCACTACCGCCCGCTCCCGCGGCCTCGCCGCTATCTCCCTCACCAACAACGCCGGTTCACCCCTCGCCCGCGCCTCGGACGTCAGCCTCCTCACCGGCGGTCCGATCCTCTTCGACGATCCCAGCGCGCGGCGCATCGGCGCGCGCAGCGCGCAGTTCGCCCTCGCCCGCGCTCTCGCCGAGGCGGTGGGCGCCCACCGCGCCGCCCAGGCAGTCCCAACCGCCCAGCGCGCCGCACCGCAGACCCCCCGCACCGCAGCCCCAGCAGTCCCACCACGCACACAGCACCCATAGGAGGGAAGACAGCATGGCACTCACCAGAAGGAAGCTCACCGCGACGGCCGTCACGGGGGCCGGCGCGTGGCTCGCCGCTGCGTGCGGCGCTCCGGGAGCCGGCACCGGAACTAAGTCCACCGCCCCGGCCAACATCACGTTCCACTGGATTGGCGCCTCCGAGCAGGAGATGGTGGAGAAGCGTGTCCCCATCTTCATGTCGGAGCACCCCAACATCAAGGTCAACCTCGAGCCCTATGACGACGCGAAGGTCATCACCCTCGCCGCCGCCGGGTCGCTTGGAGACGTGCTGACGTCCTCCGCCTCTGCCGGCCAGCCCTCCGTCTTCTACGTCAAGAAGATCACCCAGGCGCTCGACGCGCTCATCGCCCGAGACAAGCTCGACATGAAGCAATGGTTCGCGCCCCTGGTCGACGCCGCAAAGGTTGATGGCAAGCAGATCGCCATGATCTTCAACGGCAAGCTGGCCCGCGTCGCGGTCTTCTACAACAGGTCTATGTTCGACAAGGCTGGCCTCAAGTACCCGGACGCCAACTGGACCACCGACCAGTACATGGAGGCGGCCGTCAAGATGACCAAGGCCGACGCCGGCGAGTGGGGCATGGCCACCCACTTCAAGACGGACCAGTCCTACGTTATCGCCTATCTGCGCCGCTGGAACGGCGATCTTTTCGACAAGGCAGGCAAGAAGGCCACTCTGGAGACCAACGAGGCCCGCACCGCTTTCCAGTGGGCGTGGGACATGTACCACAACAAGAAGGTTGCCCCTATCAGTGGGGATGAGGCCAAGCTCTTCCAGACCGGGAAGGGTGGGATCATGCTCCACCGCGACTTCAACCAGAAGAATGCGGTCACCGAGGCCTCCAAAGCGCAGAACTTCCAGTACGGCGCCTCGTTTGGTCCCAAGGGACCCACCGGCCGCCGCGGCGGACTCTGGACCTTCCGCGCGTGCATGCTCAATTCGCAGACCAAGTCCCGCGATGCCTCGTGGGAGCTCGCCAAGTTCATGTGCGACAAGGAGTCTGGTGTCGCCCTCGCCCTTCAGACTGCTCCCGGCACGTCCACGACCGGCGGCGGCCGCCCCGACGTCTACGGCGATCCGCGTCTGATCAACCACCCCTCCGCCCCCAAGGAAGTCCAGGAGGCCGAGCGGGACTCCCAGAACAGCACCGAGCCCTATGCCCTGCCCTGGAACTACCGGGTCGACGAGGTCAGCAAGGCGATCAACCCGTTCATCGATAAGATCGTCAAGAATGAGGCCCAGCCCACCGCCGGCTTCATGCGCGAGGCCAACGAGGCCGTCCAGCGCGTACTCGACCTTCCCGAGCTCACGTAGCTCGCCTACCCTTTCCCGCCGCGCAGCGGCCGTGGGTCACAGGTGACCGCCGTCACGCCGTTCGAGGAGCTTGAGGTCCTCGGGCGGATGGCGCTGGCCTGCGTCCTCGCCGGGGCGCTCGGCTGGGAGCGCCAGATGGGGCAGCAGCCGGCTGGGCTGCGCACCCACATGCTCGTCTCGCTCGGCTCGGCCGCCTTCACCATCGCGGGCATCTACGGCGTCGCCGGCCACGGCACCGTGCAGGATGCCGGGCGCATCGCCGCCCAGATCGTCGTCGGCATCGGCTTCATCGGCGCCGGCTCCATCTGGCGCAGCTCCGGCAACGAGCGCGTCATCCGCGGGCTGACCACCGCCGCCTCCATCTGGGTCGCCGCCTCCATCGGCATGATGTGCGGCTACGGCCTCTACGTCCTCGCCGTTGGCAGCGCGCTCATCTCACTCGTCGTCCTGCGCCTGCTCCGCGGCCTGGAGCGCATTCCCGGCACCATCCTGCGCTCCTTCGCCCCGCGCCGCACCGCCGCCGAGGTCGCCGCCGACGACGCGGCCGACGCGGCGCTCGACGGCGACTCCGAATCGCCGGCCCTTCCCCACGTCCTCGAAACGCCCATCATGGAGCGCCAGCGCAAGCGCCGCCGCGGCAAGTCCGGCAAAAAGAAGAAGCGCAAGCCCACCGACGAGCTCGCCGACGTCATCTCCGACGCCTCGTGACGTCCGGGCCGCTGCCGTGACGCCGTCCCGACCACGGCGCTAGACTCACCACACCAGGGAGACAAGAAGATGCAGACACATTCGCGCCGCGCGCTCCTCGCCCGCACGGTCGTGCCCACCGGCGCGGCCGTCCTGCTCGCCGCCTGCGGTGGGGCGTCCCAGACCGCCACGCAGAAGGTCGACCTCACCAAGGTCAACCGCAAGCTTCTCGTCTGGACCGACAACAACGCCGGCCGCAAGGCGATCATCGAGCGCTGGACCAAGACGTTCCCCAATCTCCCCGCCGAGGGATCCGACGTCGGCTCGGGGGGGCAGGGCTCTGAGGCGATCACCAAGTTCCTCGCCGCCGTCGCCGCCGGAGACGTCGCCGACATCGTGCGCTTCGACCGCTTCCAGATCGGCTCCTACACCCACCGCGGCGCCTTCACCCAGCTCGATCAGTACCAGAAGGCCGACAAGTACGACCTCAAGCGCTTCGTCGACTCGGCCGTCGAAGAGACCCACAGCCTCGACGGCAAGCTTTACGGCATCCCCAACTCAACCGACAACCGCCCCTTCTTCTGGAACAAGATGCACTTCCGGGAGATCGGCGTCGATCCCGACAAGCCGCCCGCCACGTGGGACCAGCTCAAGGAGTACGCGCTCAAGCTCAACCGCCAGACCGCCACCGGCTACAGCCGCATCGGCTTCACCTACCGCACCGGTCTTTCGGGCTCCTCGCTCACCTACCTGTGGGGCTTCCTCAACGGCGCTGAGTTCACCAGCAAGGACGGTAAGAAGGCCCAGCTCAATCATCCCAAGGTCGTCGAGGCGATGCAGTGGATGTACGAGCTGCTCGAGGCACAGGGCGGCACCCAAAAGCACGAGGACTTCCAGAAGACCTTCGGCTCCAACGAGAACGAGGCCCTCTTCGCGCAGCTGCAGTCGATGACCGTCAAGACCCAGGGCTTCCTCGGCACCATCGCGCGCTACGCGCCCCAGTTCGACTTCGGCGTCGGCCCCAACCCCGTGCGCAAGGCGGGCGACCCGTCGGCGACGTGGTCCGGCGGCTTCGCCTGGATCGTTCCCAAGGGTGTGAAGAACCCCGAGGTCTCGTGGGAGATGATCAAAGACTTCGTCAGCGAAGCCGCGTTCATGTACGGCTACGAGGCCGAGAAGGCGCAGTCTGGCAACCCGGCCTACATCCCCGGCATGAGCGCCCAGCCCGCCATCGACAAAGTGGCGTTCGAGAAATACAAGTCGGGCATCCCCGCCGTCGACAAGGGACTCGCCTTCGCGGTCGACTACATGAAGCAGTCCAGGTTCCGTCCCGTCTCGCCCGCCGGCATCGAGCTGTACGACGGCGCCAACACCGCCTGGACCGCGGCGCTGGGCAAGCAGAAGAGCGTCAAGCAGGCCTACGACGACGCCAACGCCGTCGCGCAGTCTGCGCTCGACCAGGCGTACGCGAGCGTCAGCAAATAGCCTCGCGGTTTCTGCAGGCACGTAACCGGGCGCCGTCCGGCGCTCGGTTACGGAACGGTAACGGCGGCACGATTCCTGCCTTATGTCCGGTCCAAACGTCATGGACCGGCCGGCAGCGGCGCAGGTAACTCCGGTCTCTCCCGCCTGGCAGCTGGGCGCGTGCAAGCAGCGCGTCCGCTGCGCGCAGTGCCGCACCGCGATCCAGGAGGGTGAGCTGATGGCGTGGCACCCCCTCTCCCGCTTGGCGTATCACCCTGCGTGCGCCGGCATCGCCTCGGGTGGTGACGTCGTCGCCCCACCGACCATCTTCGCCCGGCCCGACGACCGTCGCGTCGCTTAGCTCGCCGGCAGCGTCAGAACGAACCGCGCTCCGCCGCGGGGCGGCGCTTCCACCGTTAGCGTCCCGCCGTGCAGCTCGACGATCTGGCGGGAGATGAACAGCCCCAGTCCCATGCCACCCGACGATGCGTCGTCGTGGGCGCGGTGGAAGCGCTGGAAGATCCCCTCGCGCTCGGCCTCGGATACGCCCGGTCCGTGGTCGCGGACGGTCACGCGCAGCCGCTCCCCGTCCGCGTCGTGTGACGCGCCAACCTCGACCTCGATCGGCGAGCCGGGCGGCGTGTAGCGCAGCGCGTTGGCGACCAGGTTCGTCACCACTTGCTCCAGCCGGATGGGATCGACGTTCCACACCAGGCTGTCGGGCGCTTCGACTGTCAGCCTCCGCTCGTCGCCCGCCACCGCGCCGGCGACCAGCCCCAGCGCCGCGCCGCGGACGAGCGGCACGACGTCGACGCGCTCGAGCGCCAGCTGGAGACGCCCGGCTTCCAGGCGTGAGACGTCCAGCAGCTGCTCGACCAGCAGCGCGAGCTTGCGCGACTGTCCCACGAAGACGTCCAGCGCGCCCTGGACGTGGGACGGGTCGGGCGTGTCGCCGCGCGCCAGGATGCGCTGCAGCAGCTGGGCGTAGCCGCGCATGCTCGTGATCGGCGTCTTCAGCTCGTGCGCCGCGACCGTGAGGAACTCGTCGCGCGCGCGGATCGCCTCCCGCGCCGCACCGTAGAGTCGCGCGTTCTCCAGCGCCGCCGCCGCGCGCGCCGCCAGCTCCTGCGCCAGCGCTAGGTCAACCTCGTCGAGCACGCCGTAGGCGCGCGTCAGGCCGAACGACAGCACGCCGAGGGGGCGGTCGCGCCCCGGCAGCGGGACGCGCATCAGTGCGCACGTTCCCACCTGGCGCAGCGTGTGGAGGTGCGCCACGTCGCGCGCCTCGCGCGCCTGGATCTCCCCCATCTCCTGCGCGCCGCGCACGAGGACCGACTCCCCGGTCCGCAGCACGTGCCAGATGCCGTACACGTTGCGCGGGTCGGGCGGGTACGCGGCGCGCAGCGCGCGCTGCATCCGCTCGCGCTCGGGGTCGGCGTGCGCCGACGCCACCGTGCGGTAGCCCACCCCCTCCGGTCCCTCGGCGTCGTCCACCGCCAGGTCAATCTGGCACCAGTCGGCCAGGCTCGGCAGCGCCAGTCGCGCGACGCGGCGCAGCGTCTCGTCAAGGTCCAGCGAGGCGCTCAGCGCCGCCCCCGCCTCGGCGAGGAGGCGCATCGCGTCGTCGGCGCGCTGCGCGTCGTGCACGTCGGTGTAGGTCCCCACCCACTCCTGCACCAGCCCCAGCGCATCGGCGATGGGCACCGCGCGCAGCACCGCGTGCCGGTAGGTGCCACTCGCGGCGTGCCACAGGCGTACCGGCAGCTCGCGTGTCTCCGCGCCGCTCGACCCTGGCTGCCAGAGCGCCGCGACGTGTGGCCGGTCCGCCGGATGGAGCATGTCCAGCCACCCCCAGCCCTGCTGCGCCGGCCACGGCTGGCCCGTGTAGTCCTGCCAGGACTGGTTCCCGCTGAGGTAGCTTCCCGCCCGGTCGGCGCTCCACACCACCGACGCCGTCGCGTCGACGAGTGATCGATACCGTGCCTCGCTCAGGCGCAGCGCGCTGCGCGTCGCCAGCGTCAGCCCCTCCTCGTCGGTGGCACGGCCCGCTCCCCTGAGCGCGTCACGCTCGCGCCTCAGGCGCTCGACCGTTGCCAGCAGGTCGACCGTCTCACGCCGTGCGCGCTGAAGCTGGCTGGTCGATTCCCGGTGCCCCGCCCGCCGTCCGCCAGCCATCCCCGTCCGGGCTACAGTCTACGGCGCACGATGGAGATACACCCTTGACTGTGAGCACCGGCGCTGACGTCTTCCTGCGCACGCCGCCCGATGTCGTGCGCGGGCAGCGGATCGGTCTGGTGACCAATCCAGGCGCCGTCGACCGCGCCGTGCGCCAGACGATGGACGTCTTCGCCGGCGCGTCGCGTCGGGGTCCCGAGGGCGGCTGGACGCTGACGCGGCTGTTTGGACCGGAGCACGGACTGCGCGGTGACTACACTGCTGGGGGTTCGGTCCCGGACGGGGTCGACTCGGCGACCGGCCTGCCGGTCTCGAGCCTCTACGGCGCGCACTATGCGCCGACGGCCGAGATGCTGGCCGACGTCGACGTGCTCGTCGTCGATCTGCCGCAGGTGGGAGTCCGGTTCTACACGAAGACTGCGACGACGGCGAAGTGCTTGGAGGCAGCGGCGCAGCACCGCCGCCCCATCGTCGTGCTCGACCGGCCCAACCCGATCGGCGGCGTCGAGGTCGAGGGGCCACCGCTCGAACCCGGCTTCGAATCGTTCGTCGGCCGTACCGGGCAGCCCATCCGCCTCGGTTGCACCCTGGGCGAGCTGGCCCAGACCGTCAACGAGGGGGAGAAGATCGGCGCTGACCTCACGGTCGTCAAGTGCGAGGGTTGGCAGCGCGACGAGTGGTGGGACACGACTGGCCTCCCATGGGTCCTGCCGTCCCCGAACATGCCGACGCTCGACACCGCCTCCGTCTATCCGGGGACGTGTCTGTTCGAGGGGACGCTGCTATCCGAGGGGCGCGGCACAACGCGCCCCTTCGAGCTGATCGGTGCGCCGTGGGTCGATCCCGACCGATGGGCCGCGGCGCTCGAAGAGCGGCGCCTGGCCGGAGTCACATTCCGACCGGCGTGGTTCCAGCCGATGGCGCACAAGCACACCGGTCAGCGCTGCGGCGG
>DASTZM010000524.1:0-4045 GCA_035764305.1 Chloroflexota bacterium
GGCGAGTTCGGCGAGAAGGTGCTCATCACGGTGCTCTTCTCGCGGACGCTGCCGCTGATCCGCTACGAGCTGAGCGACAGCGTGCGGCGCGCGCCCGAGCGCTGCGGGTGCGGGCGGCCGTTCGGGCTGCTGAGCGGTGTCCAGGGCCGCGTGGAGGACATCCTGGAGCTTCCGGCGCGCGGCGGCCGCGACGGCGCCACGGTGCGCGTCCACCCGCACGTGTTCCACCGCATCATGGACGCGGTGCCGGCCGCGGGGTGGCAGGTGGTCCAGGAGCCCGCCGGCCTGCGCCTGCGGGTCGTGCCGCGCGACGCGGGCGAGATCGACACCAGCGCGCTCGGGGCCAGCATCCGGGGTGCGATCGAGTCGCAGGGGCCGCCGGCCTGCCGATCCGGGTGGAGCGCGTGGCGTCCATCCCGCGCACCGCTTCCGGGAAGGCGCCGCTCGTCGTCGCGCGGCGCCCTAGCATCACTCGATGACCGGGCCACACGCTCACGAGCTAGCGCGCGGCGCGCTCCTCCTGAGACGCGAGGTGTAACGGGGCTCGGGCGAGCCCCGCGGCGGGGCATCCGGCGGCGGGGCATCGGGCGGCGCGGCGCCCGGGAAGCTACGGAAAAACCCTGATGTGCACGTGTTGAGGCGCGGCTAGGCTTGGCGCATCGACACGTCCAGAGGGCACACGACCGGCGCCGAGCGTTCCGCCTTTGGGCGGGCGCCGATGATGGTGTACTGGGAGATGACCAGGTCTTGCGACCTGGCGTGCCGGCACTGCCGGGCGGAGGCGGTGCCGTGGCGGCACCCCGCCGAGCTGACGACGGCCCAGGGGGCGCGCCTGCTCAAGGAGCTGACCGAATTCATCGAGTCGCCGCCGGCGGGAGGTGCCGCGGACGGGCCGGCGCCTGCCGGGCCTCCGGGCGGGGGCGTGCCGCACGTGGTGCTGACCGGCGGGGATCCGCTGAAGCGCCCCGACGTCTACGACCTGGCGGCGTACGGCGTCTCGCTGGGGCTGCAGGTCTCGATCACGCCGGCGGGGACGCCGGCACTCACGCGGGAGGCGCTGCTGCGGCTGCGCGACGCCGGCGTCAAGACGATCGCGTTGAGCCTGGACGGGTCGGACGCCGCGCGGCATGACCGGATCCGGCAGGTGGAGGGCAGCTTCGAGCGGACGGTGCGGGGGGCGCGCTGGGCGCGCGAGGCGGGGCTGGGGCTGCAGATCAACAGCCTGCTGTGCGCGGAGACCGAGGACGACCTGCCGGCGCTCTATGACCTGGCGTGCGCCCTCGACGCCGACCGGTGGAGCGTGTTCTTCCTGGTGACGATGGGCCGCGGCCAGATGCTCGGCCAGATCTCGCCGGAGGCCTGTGAGCGGCAGCTGCACTGGTTCTACGAACTCGCGCAGCGGTCGCCCCGGCCGATCGTGAAGACGACCGAGGCGCACCACTTCCGGCGGGTGGCGCTGCAGCGCCAGCGCCTGGAACGGGCGAGCGGCCATGCAGCCAACGGCCACGGAGCCAATGGCCATGCAGCCATTGGGCACGGAGCGAACGGTTACGGAGCGAACGGCCACGGAGCCCCTCACGGAGGCGGTGACGGTCAAGGAGGCACCGCCTCGATCCGGCGCGGCTTCGGGATACGGGACGGGTCGGGGATCATGTTCATCTCCCACACGGGTGACGTGTATCCCTCGGGCTTCCTCCCTCTCCCGGTGGGCAACGTGAAGGGGGAGAGTCCGGTGGCGCTCTACCGCGACTCGTCGCTGTTCCGGCAGCTGCGCGATCCGGATGCGCTCAAGGGGAAGTGTGGCGTGTGCGACTACCGGTCGGTGTGTGGCGGTGCCCGCTCGCGCGCGTGGGCGGCGACGGGCGATCCGCTGGCTGAGGACCCGCTGTGCGTCTACCAGCCCATCGCGCACGAGAAATCCGGGAGCGCGGGGCGGGAAATGGGGAGATTCCCCCAGGTGGCCGCTGCCTCGGCCAGTTGAGAATCGCCGGGACCAGTGCACGGAAAGCGAGAATGACGATGAAGCGCGTCGCGACCGGCAGACGCACCGTACTGGCCGCGGCGGGCACGGGGCTCGTGGGGCTCGTGGGGCTTGCGGGGCTCGCGGCGTGTGGGCGGGCGCCGGCCGGCGCACCGGCGGGAGCGGGGCGTGCCGGCGGCGTGCTGGCGGCGTCGCTGGGGAGCGAGCCGGCGACGCTCGATCCCCAGGTGACGAGCGACGCGGCGCTGGCGCAGGCCGCGCCGTTCCTGTTCGACACGCTGCTGTACCGCGAGGTCGACGGGCGGTACACGCCCCACCTGGCGGAGAGGTGGGAGACGGCGCCGGACGGCAAGGCGATCACGTTCACGCTGCGCCAAGGCGTGCGGTTCCACGACGACACGCCCGTGGACGCGGCAGCGGTGGTCAAGAGCTTCGAGCGGCTGCTGCGCGTCGGGAGCAGGTCGCCGATCATCGGCGACCTGCGGCGGGCCAGCGCCATCGCGGCCGACGGCGAGCGCGGCGTGCGCTTCACGCTCTCGGAGCCGTCGGCGACGCTGTTGAACGCGCTCTCGCAGCCGTACGCGGGGATCGTGTCTCCGGCGGCGGCCGAGAAGCTGGGTGAGGGCTTCGCCCGGGCGCCGGTGGGCAGCGGCCCGTTCGTGTTCAAGAGCTGGCAGTCGGGCGCGGAGATCGCGCTGGGGCGCAACGCGGCGTACGCGTGGGGGCCCTCGGCGGCGAAGAACAAGCGGGCGCCCTACCTGGACGGCGTGCGCCTGCGCATCCTGCCGGACGCCGCGACGCAGGTGGCGGCGCTCCAGGCCGGCGAGCTGGACACGGCATACGTAGCCGACGGCGCGGCCGCGAAGCAGCTCCGCTCGGACGGCCGAGTGGCGCTCGTCAGCAGCAACATCCAGGGGCTGATCTACCTGGGGTACAACATGCGCCGCGCGCCGGTGGACCAGCTGGCGGTGCGCCAGGCAATCGCGCACGCGATCGACAAGACGGCGATCGCGGAGGCCGCGCTGGATGGGATGGCGCAGCCGGCGGCGGCGCCGCTGCCGCCGAGCATCTTCGCGTCGCGGCCGGAGGTCGACCGCCTGGAGCGGAAGCACGACCCGCAGGCGGCGAAGAGCCTGCTGGTGGGGAAGACGGTGGGGCCGCTGACGCTGCTCACGAGCACGAGTGCGGCGAACGGGGCGATGGCGACGCTAATCCAGGCGCAGCTGCGGGCGGTGGGCCTAGAGGTGCGGATTCAGCAGCTCGACACGGCGGCGGTGACGGCGGCCACGCCGAAGGGCGAGTTCGACCTGCTGCTGTGGCGCTACGACTGGAAGGACCCGGACGCCCTGGCGCTGTTCTTGATGGGCGACAAGATCGGGGGCGGCAACCGCGTGTTCTACGCCAACCCCAAGGTCGACGCGCTGCTCACCCAGGGGCAGAGCGAGATGGACCAGGAGAAGCGCGCCCGCATCTACGTGGAGGCACAGCAGCTGATCCTGAACGACCTGCCGTGGCACCCGCTGGTGACGCCGGTGGGAATGGCGGCGCTGCGGAAGGACCGCGTGCAGGACGTGCGCATCGAGCTGCAGGGCAAGCTCCTGCTCAACGACGCGCGGCTCGTGCGCTGACGCGGAGCGGGCGGGTGTGATCCGCCTGATCGTCGGGCGGTGCGCCGCGTCGCTGCCGGTGCTGCTGGCCGCCTCGGTGGTGACGTTCGTGCTGTTCCAGATCGTGCCCGGCGACGCGGCGCTCGTCGCCGCGGGCGATCGGGCGACGCCGGCCGAGATCGCCGCGCTGCGGGCGGAGCTGGGGCTCGACACGCCCGCTGCCGAGCGGCTGTGGCGGTCGACGGCGCGGCTGCTCTCGCTCGACGTGGGGCGCTCGCTGCGCACGGGACGGCCGGTGGCCGAGGAGATCGCCGAGCGTCTGCCGCACACGCTGGCGCTGGCGCTGGGCGCGGTCGCGCTGGCCGGTCTGCTCGGCCCCGCGGTGGGGGCGGCCGCGGCGGCGCGGCGGGGCGGGTGGCCCGACCTCCTGCTCACCGGTCTCACGTCGCTCCTGCTG
>DASTZM010000525.1:0-3278 GCA_035764305.1 Chloroflexota bacterium
CGACGAGCTGGAGATCGTGGAGCGCGTGACGGGGGAGATGCCGACGCTGCGGGTGCTGTTGACGCCGGAGCGGCTGCTGACGCTGCAGCAGGAGACCGATCGCGTGAGCGTGGATCCGCGGATCCGGCAGTACGCGGTGTACCTGGTGACCGCGACGCGGCAGCCGGAGCTGTTCGAGCTGCCGCTGCTGAAGCGGTACGTGAGCTTCGGCGCGAGTCCGCGCGCGTCGATCAACCTGATCCTGGGGTCGCGCGCGCTGGCGCTGCTGAGGGGGAGGACGTACGTGCTGCCTCAGGATGTGTGGACGCTGGCGCCGGACGTGCTGCGCCACCGCGTGGTGCTGAGCTATGAGGCGCTAGCGGAGAACGTGAGCGCGGAGGACGTGGTGGACCAGGTGGTGCGCAAGGTGCCGATGCCACAGCTGGGGCTGCCGGGGGAGTCGGAGTCGCCGTACCAGAAGGAGCAGGTGCTGAAGTCCAATACGGCGCGGATGCCGCTGGAGCGGCGGGGAGGCTGGCGGCTGCTGCGGGGGAAGAAGAAGTAAGGGGCGGTGTGGCCATTCAGGCGCAGAAGGGTCCAGGAGGAGCACGCGCCGCTTAGCGCGCCGGGGGAGGCGGAGCGGCTGCTGAAGCGGCTGGACTTCACGGTGATACGCCGATTGGATGGGCTGCGGCAGGGGGAGCACCGCAACCTGGCGTACGGGTTTGGGCTGGACCTGGCAGAGCTGCGGGAGTACCAGCCGGGGGATGACGTGCGCGCGCTGGATTGGAACGTGACGGCACGCATGGACCGGCCGTTCGTACGCAGCTACCACGAGGACCGCGAGGTGACGGCGTGGATGGTGCTGGACCTGACGGCGTCGACGGACTTTGGAAGTGGGACGCACACGAAGCGTGAGGTGCTGATAGACGCGGCGGGGACGCTGGCGCGGCTGCTCACGGCGGACGGAGACAGGGTGGGGGCGCTGCTGTACGCGGGATCGCAACAGATGACGCGGCGGCGGCGACCGCCGGCGCGGACGCGGTCGGTGTTTGGGAACGCGTGGCTGGGCGGGCTGACGGAGGTGGAGAAGCTGCCGGCGGAGGTGGTGCGCGCCGGGACGGGCCGGCTGCACGTGCTGCACCTGCTGCAGCGGACGATGGCGGCGGTGACGCGCGTTCCGGCGGCGGGGGCGTACCGCGCGCCGCGCGACGAGTGGGGGCGCGATCGCCCGCCGATCTCTGACCTGGCGGCGCTGTTGGAGCAGGCGTTCCGGACGGCGCGGGGCAGGAGCCTGGTGCTGGTGTTGAGCGACTTCCTGGCGCACGACGGGAACGACGATGGGTGGATGAAAGCGTTCGCGCCGCTGGCGCGGCGCCACGAGGTGGTAGGGGTGTGGCTGCGCGACCCACGCGAGGTGGAGCTACCACGGGTGGGGGTGGTGACGCTGCAGGACGCGGAGAGCGGCGAGCAGGTGGTGGTGGACACGTCTCAGCCGTCACTGCGGGCGGCGTATGCGGCGCTGGCGGCGGAGCGGCAGCGCAGGATCGAGCATCTGTTTGCGCTGCACGGGGCGGCGCTGTGGACGCTTTCGACGGCGGACGCGTTTGTGCCGGCGCTGGTGACGTTCCTGGAGCAGCGGCGGCGGACGCTGGTGGGGGCGCGGCGGCTGCTGGCGGCGGCCGGATAAGACGTGGAGTTCATCGTCCCGCCGCTGCTGTGGTGGATGGCGCTGCCGGCGTTGCTGCTGGGCGCGTACGCGCTTGCGCAGACGGGGCGTGCGCCGGACGCGCTGCCGTTCAGCAGCGCCGCGCTGCTCAAGCGTGCGCTGGCGGGACGGCCGTCCACGGCGATGCGGCGCCACGCGCCGCCGGTTCTGGCAGCGCTGGCGATGGCGACGGCGGCGGTGGCGCTGGCCCGACCGGCGGTGCGGACGCCGCTGCCGCGCGAGGCGGCGACGATCGTGCTGGTCCTGGACACGTCCGGAAGCATGGGGCAGGGCGACATGTTCCCGAACCGCCTGGCAGCGGCGAAGCGCGCGTCGCGGCGATTCGTCGAGACCCTGCCGTCGGGCTTCCAGGTGGGCGTGGTCGAGTTCTCGGACACGGCGTCACTGGTGCAGCCGGTGACGGATGACCACCAGGCGGTGCACGCGGCGATCGAGTCGCTCGAGCTGGCGGGAGGGACGCACATCGGCGATGGGATGCAGGTGGCGCTGGCGTCGCTGCCGTCGGAGCTGCTGGACCCGGCGGCGCGGCCGGCGCAGCTGCCCGGGGCGCCCCCGCCACCCCCACCGGCGGTGATCCTGCTGCTGACGGACGGGCAGAACGGGGGCGGGTCGCCGCCGATGGACGTGGCGCAGCAGGCGCGCGCCGCGAACGTGCCGGTGTTCACGATCGGGATGGGCGGATCGGGCGGACCGTTTGGCGGCGGGCGGGGGGGCGGTGTGGACGAAGAGGCGCTCCGCGAGATCGCGGCGACGACGGGCGGGCAGTACTACTTCGCGCCGGGTGGCGGGGAGCTGGCGCAGGTGTATCGCGACCTGGGACTGGCGCTGGGCTGGGACTTCGTGCGGAGCGAGATTGGCGGGTACGTGGCGACGGGAGGGCTGGTGGCGGCGGTGATGGCGCTGGCGGTCGGCTACCTATGGCTGCACCGGGACCTGTGAGCGCGTGATGCTTGATTCGGGGGCGCTGCTGGGGTGGCTGAAGGAGCAGGGACTCGAGTTCCGGCTCCCGGCGCTGCTGTGGGCGCTGGCGGCGGTGCCGGGGCTGCTGGTGTTCTACGTCGGCGCGCGGCGCTCCAGGCGGAGCGTTGTGCGCGCGTTTCACGTGCTGGGCTACCGGCCGCGGCGCACGGCGCGCGGAGTGTTCCGGGCGGTGGCGATGGCGATGGTGTGGCTGGGGCTGGCGGGGACGATCGTGGGGTCCGCGCGGCCGGTGGTGGAGCTGCCGACGCCGGAAGACCGGGTGACGGTGGTGGTGATGGTCGACGCGTCGCTGGCGATGCGCGCGACGGACGTGAAGCCGACACGATTGGACGCGGCGAAGGGGTCGGTGAGAGCTTTGATCGGCGGGCTACCCGAGCGGGTGCAGGTGGGGCTGGTGGCGTACTCGGCGGCGGGGTACATCGTGCAGCCGCCGACGCATGACCACGGCGCGATCCCGGCGGCGCTGGGCCGGCTGCGCACGGCGGAGGGAGCGGCGCTGGGCGATGCGCTGCTGGTGGCGCTGGCGGCGGTGCCGGCGGCGGAGCGGGGTGGCGCTCCCGCGGCGCCCCCGGCGGCAGGGCAAGGACAG
>DASTZM010000526.1:0-4365 GCA_035764305.1 Chloroflexota bacterium
CCTGTACGGCGACCTCACCGCCCGCGAGAACCTGGCGTTCGCCGCCACCATGCTCGGCCTGGAGCGCGCCGAGGCCCGCCAGCGGATCCCCGAGGTGCTCGACGCGGTCGGCCTGCGCAGCGCGGCGGACCGGCGTGTCGCCGTCTTCTCGGCCGGCATGCGCCGCCGCCTGGCGATCGGGCGCACCATCCTCGGCCGGCCGTCGCTGGTCCTGCTCGACGAGCCGCATGCCGCGCTCGATGCGGACGGCCAGGCGCTCGTCGGCCGCCTCCTCGCCGGCTGGCGCGAGGTGGGCGTGACGACGCTGGTGGCGAGTCATCACGCCGACCTGCTCGGCGACGTGGTCGACGGGTCGGTGACACTGGCCAACGGGCTCGTCACCGAGATCGCCGGGCAGGGGGTCCACGGCGTGACCGGCGCCGGCGCCAGGACGGACACCGGACCCGGCGAGCTGACGCCGCTGCGCGGAGCGGCCGGCTCGTGAGCCGCGACCTCGCCGTCGCCCTCGCCCTGGCGCGCAAGGACGCCCTCGCCGAGCTGCGCGGCCGCGTGGCGACCGGCACGACGCTGTTCTTCGGCGCGCTGGTGCTGCTCCTCTTCGGCTTCGCGCTGGGGCCCGATGCCGACCGCCTGCGCCAGGCGGCTCCGGGCTTGCTGTGGCTGGCGATCGTCTTCGCCGGGCTGCTCGCCGTCGGCCGCCTCCACGAGTCGGAGACCGAGGACGGCGCGCTCGAGCAGCTCTCCCTGTACCCGGTCGGGCGGCACGCGCTGTACGCCGGCAAGGCGCTGGCCGGCTTCGTGGCGATGCTCGTGCTGGGCGCGGTGCTGCTGCCGGTGATGGCGCTGCTCTACGGCGTCGATCTCGCGTCGGCGCTCGCGCCGCTGGCCCTGGTCCTGGTGCTTGGCGCGGCCGGCTTCGCGGCGGTGGCGACCTGCTACGCGGCGCTGACGGTCCGCATGCGGTCGCGCGAGCTGCTGCTGCCGCTGCTCGTCCTGCCGGTCGTGGCCCCGCTCCTGCTCGCCGCCGTCAAGGCCACTGCCGGGGCGCTGGGCGGTGACCCGTTCGGCGAGCTCGGCGCCTGGCTGGCGCTGCTCGCCGCGTTCGCCGTGCTCATGCTCGTCGCCGGCGCGGCGACCTACCGCTTCGCGCTGGAGGACTGACGCGCCCCGCTCATGAAGACCCGCATCCTCGGCTGGCTCGCCCTCGTGGCGATTGCCGCCGCCACCCTCAACTCGCTGGTCGGCGTCCCCGCGGACCTCAACCAGGGCGACGCGCAGCGCATCATGTACGTTCACGTCCCGTCGGCGTGGCTCGCCTACCTGTCGTTCGGAGTGACCGCGCTCGGCGGCATCGGGTGGCTCTGGCGGCGCGACCCGCGCTTCGACTGGGCCGCGCTCGCCGGCGCGGAGATCGGCGTCCTGTTCACCGCCTTCACGCTGTGGGCCGGCGCGATGTGGGGGCGCCCGGTGTGGGGCACCTTCTACCAGTGGGAGGACCCGCGGATCCTGTCGACCACGGTGCTCCTGGCACTGTACGCGGGCTACCTCCTCCTGCGACGGCTGACCGATGATCCGATCCGCCGCGCGAACCGCGCGGCGGTGGTGGGGATCGTGGCGGCGCTCGACATCCCGATCGTCCACTTCAGCGTCGAGTGGTGGCGCGGCCTGCACCAGGGTCCGACGATCGGTTCGCCGGAGCGGATCTTCAACCCCGCCGCGCCGGACCTGTTCGTGCGCGCCCTGCTCTCGATGCTCGCCGCCTTCACCCTCGCCTGGCTGTACCTGATGATCCGCCGCTACCAGCTCGCCGCGCTCCATGCGCGGACCGATGAGGCGGCCCGGCGCGGCAGCCTGGCCGCCGCACGGGCGGCGGCCGAACCGGGCGTCCCGGACGTGGTGCCGGCGCGCCCGGTGGAGCCGGCATCGTGAACCCGCTGCCGTTCGTGGTGGCCGCCTACGCGGTGGTCGTCGGCGGCACCGCGGCCTACGCCGCGTGGCTGTGGCGCCGCCTCGCCGCCGCCCGTTGGCAGCTCGACGAGGCGACCCCCACCGTGGACCGCGAGCGCCGCGACGCGTGAGCCTCGCCCGCCCGGTGCCGCCGCCGCTGCCGGCGTCGCGACGCCGCTGGCCGATCCTGCTGCTCGTCGCCGTGCTGGTGGCGATCATCGGGGCGGTGGCGCTGGCGAACGTCGGCAGCGCGCTGGTCTACTACCAGACGCCCACCGAGCTGCTGGCCCGCGGGCCGGACGCCATCGGCCGCGCCGTGCGCCTCGGAGGCCTGGTGGCGCCGGGCAGCCTCGACTGCACGGACGGCGGGGTGCGCTTCCGTCTCACCGACAACCAGGCCGCGGTGCCGGTGGCGACCAGCGAAGGGGCGACCGCCTTCTGCCCGCGCGAGGGGGTCGGGGTGGTGGTGCAGGGGACGCTCCGCCCGGACGGCACGTTCGATCCCGACGAGGTGATCGTCAAGCACGACGAGAACTACGTCGCCCCCTCCGACGGGACGCTGCCGTCGCAGGTCATCGACCCGGGACAGTAGCCGATGCTGCCGACCGTCGGCCACGCGGCGATCGTCGTCGCGCTGGCGATGACCCTGTATGCGGCCGCGGCCTTCATCCTCGGGGCGCGACGGCGCGACCCGGCGGCGGTCGCCAGCGGCCGCACGGCCATGCTCGCGGCCTTCGGCCTGGCCGCGGCGGCGAGCGCGGCGATGATGGCCTCGCTGCTGAGCCACGACTTCTCCATCGCCTACGTCGCCCGCAACAACGCGACCACCACACCGCCGTTCTACAGCGTCATCAGCCTGTGGGCGGCGCTGGAGGGCTCGATCCTCTTCTGGGCGCTCCTGCTCACCGGGTGGAGCGGGCTCGTCCTGCATCGGTACCGTGACCGCCACCCCCAGCTGATGCCGTGGGTCGGGCTGACCCTGGCGCTGGCGAGCGCCTTCTTCTTCGCGGTCATGACGTGGCCGTCGAACCCGTTCGAGCGGCTGACCCCGGTCCCGGTCGAGGGGAACGGGCCGAACGCGCTGCTCCAGAACCACCCGTTCATGGGGCTCCACCCGCCGCTGCTGTACCTGGGCTACACCGGCCTGGCGGTCCCGTTCGCGTTCGGCGTGGCGGCGCTGGTGACCGGCCGCACGCAGGCCGAGTGGCTGGCCATCGTCCGGCGCTGGACCCTCATCCCGTGGATCTTCCTGACCGCCGGCATCGTGGCCGGCGCGTGGTGGAGCTACGAGGTGCTCGGCTGGGGCGGCTACTGGGCCTGGGACCCGGTCGAGAACGCCGCGCTATTGCCGTGGCTCACCGCCACCGCATTCATTCACTCGAGCATGGTCGCCGAGCGCCGCGGTGGCCTGCGGGTGTGGACCATGGCCCTTGTCGTGTTCACCTTCGTGCTGACCCTGGTCGGCACGTTCCTGACGCGCAGCGGCGTGGTGGCCAGCGTCCACGCCTTCACCGCGTCGGCGATCGGCCCGTGGTTCGCGGTGGCGATCCTGCTCGCCCTGGCCGGCGGCATGGGGCTGCTGCTGTGGCGCCTGCCGGATCTCGGCGACCGCGGCACGCCCCCCGCCCCGGTGAGCCGCGAGTCGGCGTTCCTGCTCAACAACGTGCTGTTCCTGGGGCTCACCTTCGTGGTCCTCTTCGGCACCCTGCTGCCGATGATCGTCGAGGGGGCCACCGGCGAGCGGATCAGCGTCGGGGCGCCCTACTTCAACGCCATCAATGCGCCGCTCTTCGCCGCGCTGCTGTTCCTGATGGCGATCGGGCCCGCGCTGCCGTGGGGCGGCGCCTCGTGGGCCACGCTGCGTGACCGCTTCGGCGGCCCGGCGCTCCTGGCGGTGGGGGTGACGATCGCCGGGCTGCTGGCCGGGATGCGCGGCCTGCCGCAGCTGGGCACGCTGTTCCTGGCGATCTTCGTCCTCGGGGTGCTCGGCGACGAGGTGGTCCGCGGCGCGCGCTCGCGCGGCCGCACCCGCGGCGAGGGGCCGGCGACCGCCGCCTGGCGCCTGGCGACCCGCAACCGGCGCCGCTACGGTGGGTACACCGTCCACCTGGGCGTCCTCGTCATGGCGATCGCCATCGCCGTCTCCAGCGGCCTCTCGACCGATCGCACCGTGACGCTGCGCCCCGGCGAGAGCGCGGAGGTCGGTGCGTACACCGTCACCCACGACCGCCTGGTGGTCGCGCCGCTGCCCGACGACGCGCGTGTGATCGAGACCGCCGCCGAGGTGCGCTACGACGGTCCGCAGTCGGGCACGCTGCGCACCGCCCTGCGCGACTACCCGAACTCCCAGGCCGCGATTGCCACCCCCGCAGTGCGCACGTCGCTGGGCGAGGACCTGTACGTGACTCTGCTGGCCTC
>DASTZM010000527.1:0-3514 GCA_035764305.1 Chloroflexota bacterium
TGCTCCTGCCCGCGGGCGCCGTGTGGCTCGAGCGTCGTCCGCGGGTCGGGGGGGCTGGAGTGGAGGGGGCACGGCGGCACGCGTCGCGGCGGCGCTGCCCACGGCTCGTTCGTGCTCGAGCCGATGTCGTTCGGCTGAGACATCTGCCTGGGGGTCGCGCGTGAGGCCGCGTGTACCGTGGTGGCTCGGCCGCCGTCCGCCTCCTGGCTGCGCCGGCTCGGCCGCCCCAAGCGATGGCCCGGAGAGACGATCAGGCGGGGGGCTCGACCAGCGCGCCTTGGGCGCGCAGCGCGTCTTTGAGGCGCGGCAGCGACACATCGCGCACGGCCACCCCCTGCCGGACGGTGTGGGCAGCGGCGGCGCCCGCGCCCTGGCCCATGACCCAGCACTCGGGCACCTCGCGCAGCGGGTTGTGCGAGCGCGGGTCGCAGGAGAGGTTGCGTCCGGCGGCGAGGAGGCCGTCGAGGTCACGCGGCACGAGGCAGCCTAGCGGGATCTCGAGCGTCGGGAACTCGGGCGTCAGCCCCGGGCACAGGCCGATCGAATCGGGGTAGCGGCCCGACGCGCGCCACTCGTCGAGCGTCACCTTCGTCGCGCCGACCAGCCGCCGGCTGTGGCGCACGCCGATCTGCGGCGCGGTGTCCAGGATCCAGGCGCGCTCGAAGCCGGGCACGTGGGCGCGGAACCAGGCCAGCCCGGCGCGCATCGCGTCGCGCGAGCGGAACTCGACCGCCGTCAGGTCGGCCACCTTGATCGCCGAGTAGCCGCTGAACTTCGGCGTCATGAACAGCGCCACCGAGTCGTACGACGTCGTGTGGACGCGCAGCTCCACGCCTTCGGCCGCGGCGCGGCGCATCAGCTCGTTGTGCGCCTGCGGCTCATTGAGCTTGAACTCCATGTAGCGCGGCATGTCCACGTTGCCAAACCGAAAGGACGTGTTGACCCGCGCGTGGATCGTGGCGGTGTCCGTGTCGCTCTCGTAGGCCGCGCCGGCAGACGCGAAGACGTCGCCGTCACCGGAGCAGTCGACCGTCACTTTGGCCAGCAGGGCGAAGCGCCCTTCTTTGCTCTCGAAGATCGCGCCCTTGACGCGTCCAGCCTCGTGCACCGCCGCCACGACCCAGCAGTGGAACAGCACGTGCACGCCCGCCTCGCGCACTGTGTCGTTCGAGACGCACTTCATCAGCTCGGGGTCGACGGTGGGCGCCCACGTGACCATTCCGCGGTGCGCGCTGGCGCGGATGCCCCAGTACGCCACCGTCTCCTTGTCCTTGGAGCCCCACAGCTCGCGGGGCGGGCCGAGGATGGCGTCGGGGCCACAGCGCGCCATCAGCTCCCGGCCGATGCCGGCGACGACGAGGTTGCCGTGCCAGTCGGTCATGCGGTCGATCCAGAACACCAGCCCGCCCGTGGCCAGGCCGCCCAGGTGGCCGTAGCGCTCGACGAGCACGACGTCGGCCCCCTCGCGCGCGGCGGCCACCGCGGCGGCGAAGCCCGCCGGACCGCCGCCCACGACGAGCACGTCGCACTCGCCGTAGACCGGCACGTCGCGCGCCGGCTCGTGGATGGTCCGCGCGTCGCCCGGCCGCATCGCCGCCTCTCCTGACTCCAGGCCCATTGTAGGCGCCGCGGGTATGCCTACAATCCCGCTTGTGACGGCGCCGGAGCGACACTGGTGGGAGCGCCCGCTGCGCATCATCCAGCTCAACCTCACCGTTCCCGACGCGGCGCGCGACGGCGCGCAGATGGCGCGGCGGGCGCACGAGTACGGCGCCAACGCGCTCCTGATCAACGCCGGCGGCATCTACGCCTTCTATCCCACCGACGTGCCGTTCCACCGGCGCGCGCCGGGCCTGTACGGGGACCTGCTGGGCGATGCGGTGCGCTACTGCCGCGAGCACGGGTTGCGCGTCATCGCGCGCTATGACCTGATCGGTCTCCACCGCGACGCCTACGAGGCGCACCCCGAGTGGTTCTACCGCTCGCACGACGGCCGCCCGATGGTCGACAAGGGCCTGTACATGACCTGCCCCAACGGCGCCTGGTGGCAGGAGCGGTTCTTCCGCCTGTGGGACGAGCTCGCGGCGCGGGGCGGCGTCGACGGGCTGTTCTTCAACGCGTGGGGCCACAAGGAAGCCACGCGCGAGGGTGTCTACCTCGGTCCATGCCACTGCCCGGTCTGCGTGCGCCTGTTCCGCGAGCGCTACGGCCACGACCTTCCGGTCAGGCGCGATGCCTCCGACCCGGCCCACTGGCGGAATCAGGAGTTCCGGCGGGCGACGCTGGACGACATCGGCCGCCGCATCTACCGGTACGTCAAGGAGCGCGATCCGGAGGTGGCGCTCTTCGCGGGCGCGGGGCACCGCGCGCTGGCGACGGGTCAGGCCGACTGCACCGAGATCGAGCTGCACTGCGGCTCGACGTCGGTCCCCACCGGAAACCGCTGGCGCCACGCGGCGGGGGAGAGCTGCAAGCTGGTCGCCTCGCTCGGCCCGGGCTACGCGTCCGGCATCAACGCGGTGTACTGCCACGTGGGGCCGGGACGGTGGCGACTGTCGGCCGCGCCGCCGGGGTGGCTGGGCTACACCCTCGCCCAGACCATCGCCAACGCCGGCTGGCCGTACTGCATGCTCATCGGCACGCTCGATACCCAGGAAGACCGCACCGCGCTCGCCGCGCTGCGGGAGATCATGACCTTCGCACGCGACCACGAGGCGCGCTACGGCGATCTCGAGTCGGCAGCGGGGATCGGTCTCTTGTGGTCGCAGCGGACGGCGACGGCCGCTCCCGGCTGGACCGACACCACCGACCGCTACGCGAAGCACTTCCGCGGCTGGTACGACCTGCTCACGCGGCGCCACCATCTGTTCGACGTGCTGTCGGACACGCAGCTCGAGGGCGAGGGCAGCGGCTTCCCCGGCCAGCTCTCGGCGGCGGCGCTCCGGCAGCGCTACGGCCTGCTGATCGTGCCTAACGCCGCGCGGCTCGACGCGGCCGCCTGCGCCACACTCGACGAGTACGTCGGGCTGGGCGGCAACCTGGTCGCCACCGGCGCACCGCCGCTCGGCGAAAGGGGTCTGCGCTCGCTGGGCGCGGCCGCCCACGCCGCGGAACGCACCGCGGTGAGCAACAGCTACTTTCGCGTGCGCGCGGACGACCGCCGCGGCGCCCACGCGCTGAGCGGCGGTGCCCTCGACGAGATCGACCTGCTGCCGGTGGAGGGTCGCGTGTGGCACGTCGCGCCGCGCACCCAGGCGGACGCGCAGCTCGGCCTGATCCCGCCCGAGGACTACGGGGCGCCCGAGCAGACCTACTTCACGCTCGAGACCGATCACCCCGGCATCCTGTGGCACCCGCACGGCCCGGGCACGACCGCGTACCTGCCGTGGGAGCCCGATCGGGCGTGGTTCGAGACGGGGTCGGAGGCGCTCGGCGCGCTGCTGGACGCGCTCGTCTCGCGGCTGGCGCCGCCGCCGGCGGCCGCGGTGGAGGCGCCCGAAACGGTCGAGCTGAC
>DASTZM010000528.1:0-20076 GCA_035764305.1 Chloroflexota bacterium
GGCGCGCGTCGGGCTGGGGCGTGGGCTGTGGGTCGGGGATGCGCTCTGTGGCGGGGGCACGGGAGCGCTCGGCTGTGAGCGGCGGTGGGGAGGGGGAGTCGTTATGTCCAGCGTGGCCGCTCGGCCCATTCGGCGCGGGTGCGAAGGGCGGCTTGCGCACGACGAACGGCAGGGCGCGCTCGTCGCGGGACGCGGCGACGCGGGTGGCGCCGGGGACAACGAAGGTCACGCGCGGAGCGGACTCGCCGCTGACGGCGGCGAGCGCGCGAGCGACGGCGCCGCCGTAGGTGCGTTCCAACTTCTCGCGCGCGAAGGAGTGCTGGGCACCGACGGTGAAGCGGGCGCCGTCGCGCTCGAGGAGCCGAGTGCCCTTGAGCCACGTGGCGAAGCTGGCGCGGGAGATCTCGGGATCGCGCGCCAGCTCGTCCAGCGCGCGCGCCCACAGAGCGTCCATGACTGCCTGAGTCTGAACGCACCTGGTTACCCTTGGTTCCAGGGTTGCACGGGGTGCACGGGGTGCCGCGGCGCGATGAGTGACGTGCGTCCGCCCCGGGCGGTGTCGCGACACCAGCGCGTGCCGGGCAAGATCTCCACGGGCGACACGGCGACGCTGGAAGAGGGGCCGGAGCTGCTCAAGCTGCTGATGCGTCCCTACGGCCCGTCGTCCTTCCCGCTGGGTCGCGGGATTCACCCGATGACCACGGTGCCGTTGGGGCTGGCGATTGACGCGGCGATCGAGGCGGCGGGAGGCTATGACCTGGAGGTGACCACGCTGCGTTACTGCTCGTTCTCGATGGAGGCGCCAACGTCCAACACACGCCCGCTGCGGGCCACGGGCACGGTCGCCAAGATCGGACGGCGGCACGTCGAGACGACGGCCGAGGTGTGGGAGGGCAGCCGGCTGATCCTGAAGGGACAGATCGGCCTGGTGCGCGTGCGCGGCCTGCGCGCGGTAGAGATTGGCGACCGTACTATCAGCAACCCTCCGTAGGCACGACACATAACCAGACACCATGAAGGTTCTCGTCACGGGCGGCGCCGGGTTCATCGGCTCGCACACGGTCGATCTGCTGCTCGAGCGCGGGCACGACGTGCGGATCCTGGACAACCTCCAGTCGCCAGTGCACCAGGAGCGCGTCTGGCCAGACTATGTCCCCAGCGCGGCGGAGAAGCTGCTGGGGTCGGTGGAGGACGCCGAGACGTGGACGACCGCGCTGGACGGCGTGGAGGCGGTGGTGCACCTGGCGGCGTACCAGGATTACCTGCCGACGTTCAGCCGCTTTTTCCACACCAACGCGGCCGGGACCGCGCTGCTGTACGAGCTGCTGGTGGCCGACCCGGCGCTGGCGGCGCGGATCAGGAAGATCGTGGTAGCGACGTCGCAGGCGGTGTACGGCGAGGGGCGCTACCGCTGCCCGACGCACGGCATACAGTTCCCGAACCAGCGCCCGCTGGCGCAACTGGAGGCACACGACTGGGAGCCGAAGTGTCCGGTATGCGGCGCGACGGTGAGTCCCGAGACGACGCAGGAGGACGATCCGCCCCACCCGCACAACCAATACGGGATCAGCAAGCTTTCGCAGGAGCTGATCTGCCTGAGCCTGGGGCAGCGCTACGGGCTACCGACGACGGCGATGCGCTACAGCATCACGCAGGGGCCGCGCCAGAGCTTCACGAACCCGTATTCGGGGGCGCTGCGGATCTTCGTGCAGCGCCTGCTGCACGGCAGGCAACCGATCCTGTACGAGGACGGCGGGCAGCTGCGGGACTACGTGACAGTGTGGGACGTGGCGCGGGCGAACGTGCTGGCGCTGGAGGACGAGCGGACGACGTTCCACGCGTACAACGTGGGCGGCGGCAAGGCGCTGAGTGTGCTGGAGTACGCGCAGCTGTGCGGGCGGGCGCTGGGGCTGCCGGTCGAGCCGGAGATCCCGGGCCGCTTCCGCGTGGGGGACACGCGCCACATCCTGTCGGACATCTCGCGGCTGCGGGCGCTGGGCTGGGAGCCGCGCAACACGCTGGAGGAAGCCGCGCAGGCGTACGCGGAGTGGGCCAAGCGGCAGCCGGGCTTCCGCGACTACTCGGACGAGGGGATCGCGACGATGGCGCAGCGCGGCGTCGTGCGGTAACGTGCTGGGCTGCTAGAGCGCTTTACTAAAGGAACGAGCGAACGTGGGCTGGGAAGAAGTCGGACGGTCGAAGCGCGGCGTCGCGTCTCCCGTCGACGCGCCGATCATCCGCCAGACGTACACCGAGAGCGGGGTGGACCCGCTGCCGGACGGCGTGATGGTCATCCCTCAGCGGGTCTTCCCGGACGACTCGGGGGGCACCTTCAAGGAAGTGGCGCGGATCGACGCGAGCGGCGCGCTCGAGTTCCCGGCGCTGCGCGAGCGGGGGGTGGCGCTCAAGCCGGTGCAGCTCAACGTCTCGGTGGTGGCGCCGGGGGCGCGGCGCTTCTGGCACGTGCATCCCGAGCAGCACGAGGTGTGGACGATCTCGTTCGGCCAGCTCAACGCGGGGGTGGTGGACTGCCGGGAGGGCTCGCCGTCGTACGGCAAGCGCGCCCGGGTGGTGCTGACACCGTCCTCGGCGCTGTACATCCCGGCGGGGGTGGCGCACGGGTTCGCGAACGAGTCGGCGGGGCCGGCGGTGCTGCACTACCTGGTCGATCACCAGTTCTCGCGGGGCGAGGACACGCAGGAGTGGCGGATCAGTCCGACTGAGCTGCCCTACGACTTCGTCTTGAAGGAAGACATCTAGACGGCGCACCGCCGCGGTGCGCCGCAGCGGGCTAGACGGCGAGCCGGCGGTGCTCGACCTTGAGGCAGGCGTCCTGCACGACGACGAGACCGGCCTCGCGCGCTCGCGCGGCGGCTTCCTCGTTCACGATCCCAAGCTGCAGCCAGACGACCTTCGCCCCCACCGCGATGGCGTCGTCGACGACGGGTGGGACGTCGGCCGCGCGGCGGAAGACGTCGACGATCTCGACCGGTGGGGCGACCTCCTGGAGTGAGTCCACGGCTTTGAGGCCGAGCGTCTCTTCGATAGTGGGATTGACGGGGGTAATGTCGTACCCGGCGTGCTGGAGGTACTCGGCGACGCCGTAGGAGGGGCGGTCGGGGCGATCCGAGAGGCCGACGACGGCGATGCGGCGGTAGCGGCGCAGCAGGTCGCGCAACTCGGCGTCAGGTGGGTTGGGGGTCACTTCTCTCGCTCCTTCATTGGGCGCTTCGTGGGGCGCTGGCAGGCGGGGCAGTAGTACGTGCCGCGCCCGGCGAGGAACTCGCGCACGATCACGCCCTTGGGGGAGGTGCAGTCGGGGCAGCGCTCGCCGGCGCGGCCGTGGGCACGAAGAAAGTCGCGCTCCTGCTGATCCTGCGGAGTCGCGGCGCGGCCGTTGACGACGTAGGCGCCCCCCACGGGCACGGCGAGCTCGAGCACGCTGCGGATGGCGTCGTGCAGCGCGGCGACCTGCCTGGACGTGACGTCGCCGGCACGGGTCATGGGGTGCAGACGAGCGGCGTGGAGCGACTCGTCGGCGTAGATGTTGCCGAGGCCGGAGACGCAGGTCTGGTCGAGCAGCGCGGCCTTGATGGGGCGTCCCTTGCGCGCGCGAAGCCGCTCGCCGAGGAGCTGGGGCGTGAACGACTCTGCGAGCGGGTCGGGGCCGAACTTGTGCTCGGCGACAAAGGCCGCGGCCTCGGCGACGGGGAAGAGGCGCAGCCAGGCGAAGCGCCGCTGGTCGTTGACGTGCAGCACGTCGCCTGTGTCGAGGTGGAGGGAGAAGCGGGTGGAGGCGTCGGGCAGCTCGGCGGTGGGCAGCGGGTAGGGGTGACCGCCGATCCAGCGCGTCCCGTCGCGGTGGACGTAGGCGATCTGCCCGGCGATTTTCAGGTGGAGCAGGAGGCGCAGATCGCCATCGAGCGTGAAGTCGAGGATCTTGGCGTGGCGCTGGATGGCACGCACGGTGCGTCGCGCCGCGGCGCCGACGTCGAGCCCTTCCGCGGGGTGCCAGAGCTTGGGGTCGTGCACCTCCAGGCGCCGGATGGTGTGCCCAACAACGAGGGCGAGGAGCTTGCGGCGCGCCCCCTCGACCTCGGGCAGCTCTGGCACGTCCCGAGGATAACGGCGGGCGGTGCTATCCGTTATAAGGGGTCCAGATGAAGTCGATCACCATCATCGGCACGGGGTACGTGGGCCTGGTGACGGGCACGTGTTTTGCCGACCTCGGCAACCGCGTGACGTGCCTGGACATCAATGAGGAGAAGATCGCCGGGCTGCGGCGGGGTGAGCTGCCGATCTTCGAGCCGGGGCTGGACGAGCTGGTGCAGCGCAACGTGGCGGCCGGCCGGCTGTCTTTCACGACGTCCTACGCGGAGGCGATCCCGGACGCGGACTTCTGCTTTATCGCCGTCCCAACCCCGTCGGGCGCGGAGGGAGAGGCGGACCTGGGCTACGTGCGCGCCGCGGCGTCGTCGCTGGCGCCGCACCTGAAGGATGGCGCGATCATCGTCAACAAGAGCACGGTCCCGATCGGAACGGCGGACCGGGTGGACCAGATTGTGGAGCGCCACCTGCCGGCGGAGCGCAAGGAGATTCGGTTTGGCGTAGTCTCGAACCCGGAGTTCCTGCGCGAGGGAGCGGCGGTGCCGGACTTCATGAAACCGGATCGCGTGGTGCTGGGCTCGGTGCGGCGGTCCGACGCGGAGCGGGTGGCGGAGCTGTATGGGCCGCTTAAGTGCCCGGTGCTGATCACGGACCCGCGCACGGCTGAGATGATCAAGTACGCGTCCAACGCGTTCCTGGCGACGAAGATCAGCTTCATCAACGAGGTGGCGTCGATTTGCGAGCGGCTGGGGGCCGACGTGCGGCTGGTGGCGGAGGGGATGGGGCGCGACGCGCGGATCGGGCGGGCGTTCCTGGACGCGGGGCTGGGGTGGGGTGGGAGCTGCTTCCCGAAGGACGTGAAGGCGCTGGCGCACATGGCGGCGATCTCGGGGTGCCACCCGCAGCTGCTGCGGACGGTGATCGAGATCAACAAGGACCAGCGTCTGAAGGTGATTCAGAAGCTGCAGGAGGCGCTAGGGACGCTGGATGGCCAGACGGTGGCGCTGCTGGGGCTGGCGTTCAAGCCGAACACGGACGACCTGCGCGAGGCGCCGGCGCTGGACATCGCGCATCTGCTGCTGTCCGAGGGGGCGACGGTGCGCGCCTACGACCCGGTGGCGATGGACGGGGCGAAGCGCGCGCTGCCAGACGCGCAGTTCGCGAACGACGCGTACGACTGCGTGGAGGGGGTGGACGCGGCGGTGATCGTGACCGACTGGAACGAGTTCAAGCAGCTGGACCTGGCGCGGCTGCGGCACACGATGGCGCGGCCGGTGCTGGTGGACGGACGGAACATCTACGAGCCGGCGGTGGCGCGCGCGGCGGGCTTTCTCTACTACCCCATCGGACGCGGATCGGGCGAGCCGGTCAAGTAGCCGGGCGCGTGCGCACTGGGAAGCTCCCGCCGGAGCTGCTCGCCCGCCTTCTCAAGAAGATCCCGCGCAGCGATCCGCGGGTCCTGGTGGCGGGGAGCGTGGGGGAGGACGCGGCGGCGCTGGACTTTGCCGCGGAGCACGACCATCTCTCGCCGGGCCATCCCGAAGACCGCATCCTGGTGGCGAAGACGGACCCGGTGACGTTCGCGACGGACAGCGCGGGCTGGTACGCGGTGCACGTCAACGCGAACGACGTGGCGTGCGCAGGGGCGGTGCCGCGGTGGTTCATGGCCTCGGCGCTGCTGCCGGAGACGTGGGAGGAGAGCGACGTCGAGCGGCTGTTCGACCAGATCGTGGAGGCATGCGCTTCGCTTGGCGTGTCGCTGATCGGCGGGCACACCGAGGTGACGGGTGGGATCGACCGGCCGCTGATCGCGGGGACGATGCTGGGGGAGGTGGAGCGGCGGCGGCTGGTGCGGACGGGCGGTGGGAAGCCGGGCGATGCGCTCGTGCTGACGCAGGGGATCGCGATCGAGGGGACGAGCGTGCTGGCGCGCGAGGCGGCGGATGCGCTGCGGAGACAAGGGGTGCCGGCGGAGACGATCGAGCGAGCGCAGGGGCTGCTGTTTGATCCGGGGATCAGCGTGGTGCGTGCGGCGCGCCTGGTGTGCGAGGCGGTGCCGGCGGCGGCGCTGCACTCGCTGCACGATCCGACCGAGGGTGGGCTGGCGACGGGGCTGTGGGAGCTAGCAGAAGCGTCGGGGTGCGGCGCGGTGGTCGACGAAGCAGCGGTGCCGGTCCTGGCGGAGACGAGGGCGGTGTGCGACGCGCTGGGAATCGACGCGTGGGGGCTGCTCGCGTCGGGGAGCCTGCTGGCGGCGGTGGCGGCGGAGCAGGCGGGGGTGGCGGTTGGGGCGCTTCAGGCGCTGGGGATCGGCGCGGCGGTGATTGGGGAGCTGCGCGAAGCCGGCGAAGGCCTCATGCTGCGCCGCGGCGATGGGGGGCGGGCGGCGTGGCCGTCGTTCGACCGGGACGAGGTAGCGCGCTACTTTGACGAGCTGCGGGCGGCGGGAGGCTGAGCAGCGGTGCACCGTCCTGGCGAACCGACCGGACTGTTCACGGACCTCTATCACCCGGACGCGGCGTACGTGGCCTGGCGGACAGGGCGCAATCAGGTCACGACGTTCGACCTGTACACCCGCCGCGCGCCGTTTGGCGGCGCGTACCTGCTCGTGGCGGGCCTGGCGGAGGCGCTCGAGTTTGTGGAGTGCTTCGCGTACACCGAGGCGCACCTGCAGTATCTGGCGCAGGTGCGCGACTACACATCGGACTTTTTCGACTACCTGCGCACGATTCGATTCAGCGGGGAGATCGCCGCGATGCCGGAGGGCAGCGTGGCGTTTCCGAACGAGCCGCTGGTGCGCGTCACGGCGCCTTTCACGGAGGCGCTGCTGATGGAGGCGGGGCTCCTGCAGGCGATCAACACCGCGACGCTGATCGCGACGAAGGCGGCGCGGATCACGACCGCCGCGGGCGCGCGGCGGGTGGCGGAGTTTGCCTACCGCCGGGCGCACGCGCCGTTCGCGGTCGCGCGCTCGGCGTACATCGGCGGCTGCGTATCGACGTCGTTCGTCGCGGCGGCGGAGCGCTACCGCCTGCCGGCGAGCGGGACGATCCCGCACGCGCTGGTGCAGCTCTTCCCGGATGAGCGGACAGCCTTCGGCGCGGTGGCGGAGACATACAACCGGTACACGATTCTGCTGGACACGTACGACGCGCGCCACGCGATCCACACGGTGATCGACGTGGCGCGAGAGACGCGGGAGCGGCTGGGGCACACGCTGGCGGCGGTGCGCCTGGATAGCGGCGCGCTGGCCGACGACAGCCGATACGTGCGCGAGGCGCTCGACGCGGCGGGGTTGACCGAGACGCGCGTGCTGGCGTCGGGCGACCTGGACGAGCACGCGATTGCTCTGCTGGTGGCGGCGGGCGCACCAATCGACGCGTTTGGGGTGGGCACGTCCCTGGGGGCGCCGAGCGAGGCGTTGGGCGGTGTGTACAAGGCGGTATGGACGGTGGAGGAGGGCGCGGCGGGCGAAGGGCGGGCGATGCTAAAGCTCGCAGGGGAGAAGTCGACGTGGCCAGGGATCAAGGAGGTCTACCGCGCCGGCCGGTATCAGGAGGACGTGATCCAGCTGGCGGGGGAGCCGGCGCCTGACGGCGCGCGCCGGATGCTGCGCCCGGTGGTGCACGACGGCCGGATCCTGCCGGGCAGCCTGCCGCCGCTGAGCGAGATCCGCGAGCTGGCACAGCACAATCTGGAAGCGCTGCCGGAGGAGTGGCGCGCGCTGGCGCCGAAGCGCGCGTACCCGGTGCGCTTCAGCGCGGCGCTGGAGGCGTTGCGGGACCAGGCAAAGGAAGACTCGCATGAGCGCAACGACTGATGTCCGCGTCACAGCCGGGCTCCGGGAGCGGAGCGCGGCCTTCCTGGATTACCTGGATACGTTCGTGGCGGCGCTGCCGGCGCTCCCTCTGGCGGATCTGATCGCCGGAGCGGGAGGCGCCGCGAAGGTGGCCATCATCGCGGTGGACGTGGTCAACGGGTTCTGCAAAGAGGGGCCGCTGGCGAGCCCGCGGGTGGGGGCGATCGTGCCGCGCATCGCGCGACTGCTGGAGGCGGCGCACACGGCGGGGGTGCGCCAGATCGCGGTGCTGCGCGACAGCCACTCCCCGGCCGCGCCCGAGTTCGCGCAGTTTGGCCCCCACTGCCTGGCGGGCACGGCCGAATCGCAGCTCGTCCGTGAGCTGGCGGAGCTACCGTTCGCGGGCGGCTTCAAGGACGTGCCGAAGAACGCGACGAGCGCGTGGGCGGGTTCGGAGACGCTGCGTGATTGGGTGGAGAGGCGCGAGGCCGCGGGGGTGACGACGTTCGTGACGGTGGGGGACTGCACCGACCTGTGTGTCTACCAGACGGCGATGCCGCTGAAGCTGGGCGCGAACGCGCGCAATAGGGAGATCGAGGTGGTGGTGCCGGCGGACTGTGTGGATACGTACGATCTACCCGTCGCGGCGGCGCAGCAACTGGGCGCGATGGCGCATGACGCCGAATTGCTGCACGCGGTGTTTCTCTATCACCTGTCGCTGAACGGGATCCGCGTGGTGCGGTCGATCGCCGCCTAACGGGCGCGTGCCGGGAACGCCCGGTACAGTCGGCGCCGATGGGCATTCTGGATCGCTTCTCTCTCGAGGGCAAGACGGCGCTGGTCACCGGCGCGGGGCGCGGCATCGGGCGCGGGTTGGCGCTGGCGTTCGCCGAGGCGGGGGCGGATGTGGCGCTGAACGCGCGCACCGAGTCCGAGCTGAAGGCGGTGGCGAAGGAGGTCGAGGCGCTTGGGCGACGGGCGGCGGTGATCACGGGAAGCGTCGAGACGGTGGACGGCGCGCGGGGCATCGTCGAGCAGACGGTTGGGCAGCTGGGGCGGCTGGACGTGCTGCTGACGGCGGCGGGGACGGCCATCCGGCGGCCGGCGGAGGAAGTGACGAAGGAGCAATTCGAGCGGCAGGTCAACGTGAACGTGCGCGGGACGTACTTCTGCTGTCAGGCGGCGGGGCAGCACATGCTGGAGCGGGGAAGCGGGAGCATCATCACGATCGGGTCGCTGACGACGAGCTTTGGGCTGCCGCTGCGGAGTGTCTACGCGGCGACGAAGGGGGCGGTGGGGCAGCTGACGAAGACGCTGGCGGTGGAGTGGGGGGCGCGGGGCGTGCGTGTGAACTGCATCGCCCCGGGCTGGATCCACACGCCGCTGACTCAGCCGCTGTTCGACAACCCGGAGGTGTCGGGGTGGATCGTGGGGCGCACGCCGATGGGGCGGTGGGGCACTCCGGAGGATCTACAGGGTGTAGCGGTCTATCTGGCGTCGGACGCGGCGGCGTTCGTCACCGGCCAGGTGCACTACATCGACGGGGGGTTCATCGTCGCCTAGTAGGGGCGCAGGCCCAGGCCCTGGCGGGGTGAGGGGTCGGGGGTCCAGCCGCGGGCGGTGGGGTCTGCCAGGAGACGGCCGGAGGCGTCGACGCTGGTCGAGTCGCCGAGCGAGGAGAGCCAGGCGGCGAGCTGGGCACGGAGGTCGGCGATGGCGGAGCGATGCTCTGCGCCTGGCTCGTCCGCGAGGTTGTGGCACTCATCGGGGTCGGCCTGGAGGTCGTAGAGCTCCTCGTACGCGCCGCGCGGGTGGAAGACGTACGACCAGCGCAGGGTGCGGGCGGAGTGGATCTGGTGTGGCGCGCGCCCCACGGAGCCGAAGACGGTTCGCGGGCCACCGCGCAGATCCTGTGAAAGGTCCTGGCCGTGGAGCGTGCCGCCGCTGTCCGGCAGCGGCAGACCGGCGAGCGAGAGGAGCGTGGGATAGACGTCCTCTGAGACCGAGAAGCGGGGGACGGCGCCGAGTGCCTCGACGCAGCCGGGGGCGTAGAGGAAGAAAGGGACGTGCCAGGCGCCGCGGAAGTAGTTGGACTTGAAGAACAGGCCATGGTCGCCGAGGAGGTCGCCGTGGTCGGCGGTGAAGCAGATGACGGTCGTGCGGTCGACGCCGAGCTGGGAGAGCGTGCGGCGCAGCTCACCGACGCAGTGGTCGATCAGCGTGACGTTGCCGGCATAGAAGGCGCGAGCCCGCTGGATCTGCTCGGGACCGAGGGTGTCCCAGAAGTGGCTGTTGGCCGACGCGCGGTAGTGAGGTGAGAGGCGCTCGATATCGGCGAGGCCGCCGATGGGCGCCGGGAAGGTGCGCGGGTCGTAGAGCCGGTCGTACGGCTCGGGAGGGTCGTAGGGGGAGTGCGGCTTGGTGAACGAGCACCAGGCGAAGAAGGGCTGATTGGCGCGCCGGCCGACGTGCTCGGCGAGCCACTGCTGGGTGGTGCGCGTGGCCCACGAGGTGTGGTAGTGCTCGAGCGGCAGCGGCGAGGTGGAGGTGTGGACGTCGTTGTTGCCGATGGCGTGGGCGCGCTCGTAGCCGCCCCACCGCACGTCGCGCAGGTACTGCTGGTACGCGTCGCCCTTCGTGCCCTGGGGGTTGTCCGAGCGCCACTGGCGCCCCTCCTCGGAGACGACGAAGGTGTCGAAGCCGTACGGCTCGGTCCAGGGCGAGAAGTGCATCTTGCCGATGGCGGCGGTGTGATAGCCGGCGCTGCCGAAGGCGGCAGGGAGCGTGACCGCATCGGCCGGCATGCGCATGCCGACGTTGCCGCGCATGCCGAACGAGATCGGCGAGCGGCCGGTCATGTAGGCGTAGCGTGACGGGACGCACACCGGGACGGGGGCGTAGGAGTTGGGCAGGTAGGCGCCTTGTAGGCCGAGCGCGTCGAGGTTGGGCGTGCGTACGACGGGGTGGCCGGCGCACGAAAGGAAGTCGCCCCGGAACTGGTCGGCGGTGACGAAGAGGACGTTGAGGGGTGGGGTTGATGCCACAGCGGGAGGGCCTCCCTACCCTTGCAGGCTCGGCACTCTCCAGTAGCGCTCGGGGGCCTCTTCCCAGGCGGGCATGCTCAGGCCGGTGGGGTCCCAGACGACCTGGCCGGCGCGGAGGGTGAGGGCGCACTCGAGCTTGCCCTGGCCGTCCATGCGGGCGCGGCCGCAGTCGGTGTAGCTGTAGGGGCCGTCGAGCTTCCTCAGAACGGCGACGTCGGCTTCGACACCGGGAGAGAGCGTGCCGAGCTCGGGGCGGCGGATGGCCTTGGCGGGCGTCACGGTGCAGCGGTAGATCACCTCCTGGAGAGGGATGCCCATGGCCATCATCTTGGAGGCGGTCCAGAGCGTGTTTAGCACGGCGGCGTTGACGCTGCCCATGTGGAGGTCGGTGCTGAAGCTGTCCGGGACGAAGCCGTCCTGGAAGGCGGGGACGGCGTTGCGGAACCAGAAGGAGCCGCCGCCGTGGCCCAGGTCGAAGAGGACGCCGCGCTCGCGCGCGGCCCACATGTGGTCGGCCACCTTGGGGCTCTTGCGGTCGGGGCCTTCTTCGGTGAGCACGGGGAACTGCTGGGCGAAGACGTGGGTGTGGATGTCGCCGGGACGCATGTGCTTCAGGATCAGGTCGGGGTAGGAGCGCTCGGGCGGACGGGGCCAGAAGTCGACCATCACGGGCTTGTCGATCAGGCTGCCGGCTTCGACGGCGCTGTCGACCGACGCCCACGGCGTGTGTACGTCGTCCCACGGCTGGCGGGTCCAGTAGTGGGCGGTCTTGACGCCGACGACGAGGTCGGGGAACTCGCGCGCGGTGCGGGCGACGGCCTGGGGATCGAACTGCGAGGGGTCCTGCTCGGTGTCGCCCATGCCGTCGCGCGCGATGTTGACGAAGGCCAGGACACGCGTGCGCGCCTTATCGATGTAGCGCGCCTTGAAGTCGGGGAAGTGCGTTGGGCCGGACGTGCCGGCGTCGACGAAGGTGGTCACGCCGGCGCGGAAGGAGTGCGCGTCGGGGATGACCGACGCCTGCCAGCTGGGGCCGCCCGGGCCGATGTGGGGGTAGACGTGGACGTGGATGTCGATCAGGCCGGGAATGACGTAGAGGCCTGTGACGTCGACGACGCGAGTCGCGCCGGACGGCTCGATGCTCGGTGCGACCCGCGCGATCTGCTTGCCCGAGATGGCGACGTCGGCGGGACCATCGATGTTGTTGGCGGGGTCGATGACGTGTCCGCCCTTCAGGAGGAGGTCGATGGCCGTAGTGGTGGGGGCGCTCTGGGTGGTCACGGCGCCCATGCTACCTTTCGCCGGAATGGGACGCGCTGGATGACGGACTCGCTGCCGCGCTGGGACATGTCCCGGCTGTTCCCCTCGATCGAGAGCGATCAGTTCGGCGCGGCGTTCGGATCGGCGACCGACGCGATCGCCGCGCTGAAGGCACTGTACGACCGGCACGACGTGCGGAAGCGCGAGGGCGGCGCGGCGGACGCGAAGACCGTCGCGGCGGTGGAGGAGGTGACGCGGCACACGAACGAGGTGTCCGAGCAGCTGCGCACGATCTACGCGTACCTCAACTCGTTCGTGTCGACGAACTCGCGCGACGACGGGGCGCAGAACAAGCTGTCAGAGCTGCAGGGGCACGCGATCGAGCTGCGCAAGCTGGGCACGCGGTACGACGCGTGGATCGGCTCCCTCGACGTGGAGAGGCTGATCGAGCAGTCACAGGTGGCGAAGGACCACGCGTTCGCGCTGCGCAAGGCGGCGCGGTCGGCGCGCCACCTGATGTCGGAGCCGGAGGAGGACCTGGCGGCGTCGCTCAATCTGTCGTCGGGGACGCAGTGGGGGAAGCTGCACGGGAACGTCTCCTCGCAGCTGACGGTGGCGGTGACGTTCCCGGAGAGCGCGGGCGGCGAGCGCGCGGGGAAGACGGTGGAGCTGCCGATGAGCGCGGTGCGCGGGCTGGCGCACGAGCCCGACCGCGCGACGCGGAAGGCGGCGTACGAGGCGGAGCTGAAGGGTTGGGAGCGCGTGGGGGTGCCGCTGGCGGCGGCGATGAACGGGATCAAGGGGGAGGTGCACACGCTCAACGGACGGCGCGGCTGGTCGGACGACCTGGAGCCGATGCTGTTTGTGAACAACATCGACCGGGCGACGCTCGACGCGATGCACGAGGCCTGTCGCGAGTCGTTCGCCGACTGGCGGCGGTATCTCCAGGCAAAGGCGACGCTGCTGGGGATCGGCCAGAAGTCGCTGCCGTGGTACGACATGTTCGCGCCGGTGGGCGGCGACGGCGCGCGCCACTGGAGCTTCAAGGAGGCGGCGGAGTTCGTCGTCGACCAGTTCGGCACGTACTCGGGCAAGATGGCGGACCTGGCGCGGCGGGCGCTGCGCGAGAAGTGGATCGACGCCGAGCCGCGCGACGGGAAGCGCGACGGCGCCTTCTGCATGGGCGTGCGCAAGGACGAGTCGGGAGTGTTCTTGAACTTCGAGTCGTCCTTTTACAGCGTGAACACGCTGGCGCACGAGCTGGGGCACGCGTACCACAACACGTGCCTGGCGCAGCGCACGCCGATGCAACGCCAGACGCCGATGGCGCTGTCCGAGACGGCGAGCATCTTCTGCCAGGCGATCATCACCAATGCCGCGCTGGCGCGCGCGACGGGGGCGGAGAAGCTGGCGATCCTGGAGAACACGCTCCAGGACGGGTGCCAGGTGGTGGTGGACATCCACTCGCGCTTCCTTTTTGAGTCGCGCGTCTTCGAGCGGCGGGCGAGGCGGGAGCTGACAGTGAACGAGCTGAACGAGCTGATGCTGGAGGCGCAGAGGGAGACGTACGGCGACGGGCTGGATTCGGGGGCGCTGCACCAGTACATGTGGGCGATGAAGCCGCACTACTACTCGACGGGGCTTTCCTTCTACAACTTCCCGTACACGTTCGGGCAGCTGTTCGGGCAGGGGCTGTACGCGCGCTACCGGGAAGACCCGGAGGGCTTCCGCACGGGGTACGACGACCTGCTGTCGTCGACGGGGCTGCACTCGGCGCAGGAGCTGGGGGAGCGGTTCGGGATCGACTTCTCGAGCGTCGACTTCTGGCGGGGCAGCCTGGACGTGAACAGAGAGCAGATCCACGAGTTCGAGGCGCTGGCCGGGCAGGGCGCGGCGGCGGGCGCGGCCCGGTAGCATCGGCGCTCTATGCCCAACCGCAAGGCGCTCATCTTCCACGGCGGCTGGCCGGGGCACGAGCCGGTCCAGACGTCCGAGGTGGCGGCGCGCGAGCTGCGCGCCGAAGGGTTCGACGTCGAACTGCACGACACGCTGAACGTGCTGCTGGACGGCGACAAGCTCAAGGCGCAGGACCTGATCGTCCCGATGTGGACGATGGCCGAGGCGAACGCGAAGGAGCCGCTGCCCAAGGACCTGCACAAGCAGCTGCTGGAGGCAGTGAAGTCGGGCGTGGGGCTGGCCGGCTGGCACGGCGGCATGTGCGACGCGTTCCGTACGTACGTGGAATGGCAGTTCATGACCGGCGGGCAGTGGGTCTCCCACCCCGGCGGCGACAAGGCGCGCTACCGCGTGCGGATCGGCCCGACGCGCCACGAGATCACCGACGGGCTGGAGGACTTCTTCGTCACGTCGGAGCAGTACTTCATGCACGTCGACCCGGGCGTGACCGTTCTCGCGACGACGCACTTCCCGCGCGGCGCGGCGTCGGGGGACGGGCTGGACCAGGTGGCACAGGATGCCGTGGACCGCGACGAGGTGAAGAACGCCACGGTGATGCCGGTGACGTGGGTCAAGCGCTACGGGCAGGGGCGCGTGTTCTACACGTCGCTGGGGCACGTGGCAAAGGTGTTCGAGATCCCCGAGGCGCTGACGATGCTGCGCCGCGGGCTGGTGTGGGCGGGCAGCCGTCGGGACTAGCCTGACGCCGAACGGGGAAGCGCGGGCGCGGGGGCGCGCGGCCAGCGCCGATCTCTTCTCGCTGGCGGGGAAGGTGGCCGCCGTCACGGGTGGCAGTCGCGGGCTGGGGAAGGAGATGGCGTTCGCGCTGGCGGAGGCCGGGGCGAAGGTGGCGATCTCGGCGCGGCGCGAGCAGTGGCTGACGCCGACGGCAGAGGAGCTGACGGCCGCGGGTCACGAGTGCCTAGCGGCGACGTGCGACGTGTCGCGGGAGGAGGAGGTCGGGCGCTTCGCCGACGCGGTGGTGGAGCGATTCGGCCGGATCGACGTGCTGTTCAACAACGCCGGAATCTCGTGGGGCGCACAGTCGCTGGAGATGCCCGCGGATCGGTGGCGCCAGGTACTGGACGTGAATGCCACGGGTGCGTTCCTGATGAGCCAGGCGGCGGGGCGACACATGCGGGCGCAGGGGGCCGGGAAGATCATCAACGTCTCCTCGATCATGGGGCTGCGCGGGCTGCCGCCGGAGGTGCTCTCGGCGGCGGCGTACTCGGCGAGCAAGGGGGCGCTGATCGCGCTCACGAAGTCGCTGGCGGTGGAGTGGGCACCGCTGGGGATCACGGTGAACGCGCTGGCGCCGGGCTTCTTCCCGACGCGCCTGTCGGAGGGGGTGATCGAGCGGAGCGAGGAGCGTCTGCTGGAGCGCATCCCGCTGCGCCGGTTCGGGACGGAGGCAGACATCCGCGGGGTGGCGGTGTTCCTTGCGTCGGCCGCGTCGGATTACGTCACAGGGCACGTTTTGGTGCTCGACGGCGGGGCGACGGCGTTGTAGCCGTCGCGCGGCGGGGGCTGTCCGCGTTGTAGATCGGATTTTCCACCTTTCGGTCTACACCCCTATCTTTTCTGGCCGGGTGGCGTTCTCTCCCTCGTGCGCGGAGTTACGGGCCCTTTCACGTCCGTAACCGATCCGTAACAAGAGGAGAGAAGAAGTGCAGGTCCCCAAGCCCAGGAAGTCATTTGCGTTCGGCCGCGCGCTCGCGGTGGGCACGCTCGCGCTGCAGCTCGGCGCCGTGCCGGTCCTGGCGGACGGCGACCACGGCCCATCGGCCAAGGTCACATGGCTGCCGATGGCGGCGAACCAGCCGCAGGTGCAGGTGTCGACGTGCGCCGTGCCGGTCGCGCAGCCGCAGTCGCCGCTGAACCAGACGCCGCAGCAGACGCCGTTCAACCAGACCCCGCTGCAGACGCCACTCCAGACCCCTCTGGTGACACCGCTGCAGCAGACGCCGCTAGGCCAGACGCCGCAAACCCCGCAGACTGGCCAAACGCCCCAGAGCGGGACGATCGCGGCGAGCGGTCCCGCGGTGCACCAGCACGGCCGCCAGGATGACCTCGACCGGCTCGTCGTGGTGGGGCGCCCGGGCGACGCCTACGCGCTTCAGCTGCGCTTCTCGATCGACCGGCCGGTGGCGAGCGCCGACCTGGTGATCAACCCCGGCAAGCTCGAGGACGACAACGACGACGCGGTCGCGACCGTGGCGCTGGGCATCGCCGACGGCAAGGGAGGCTGCACGGCGCTCAACGGCACGCAGACGCTTGCCGCGGGCACGTACACCGTCGTGTTCGGCGTGCGCTTCGCGAGTGACGCGCACCACGACCAGGGCGGCGTGCTGAAGCTGCGCTCCGGGCGCAAGACGGTGGCCAAGCCGCTGCCGATCAAGATCGACGTATGGACGGCGAGCGACGCGCGCCGTGCCGAGCACGACGACGACAAGCCGGGCAAGAGCGACGAGCACCGGCGTGACGACGACCACGGCAGCTCGGGTAGCTCGGGCAACAACAGCGGAAGGGGGCGCGACTAGGTGCGCCTTCTGCACGCACTCACGCGGCTGGCCGGCGCCGCGGCGGTGGGGGCAGCGGTGCTGTTCGCGCCGCTGCCTCAGGCGGCGACACCCGCATCGGCGGAGCGTCCGTTCGTCTATGGCGTGACCATCGCCGACGCGTCGGCGGCGCCGGGGCACGGGTTTGACATGGCGCGCCGGGCGGGCTTCACGCACGCCTACGTGGTGCTGGACTGGCAGAGCGTCTCGCCGAGCCGCGGGACGTTCGCCTGGGACCAGGGGCGCGCCAATGACCTGGATAACTTCCTCACCGCGGCGCGCGCGCACGGGCTGCGCCTGATCGTGCGCCTGGGCAAGCCCGCCTCATGGGCGGGCGCTCCGGCACAGCTGAGCTCGGCGGATATGGAGAGCTTCGCGGCGGGCGTCGCGGCGCGGGCGCGCGGCGTGGCGACGGCTTACGAGGTGCTGAACGAGCCGAACCTGTCCTACGAGTGGGGGGCAACCCCGGACGCGGCGGGCTATGCACGCCTGCTGGCGGCGGCGCGGCGCGGGATCAAGCGCGCCGATCCGGACGCGCTGGTGATCTCGGCCGGGCTGGCGCCGCACACGGGCAACGCGCCGGGGACGATCGAGGACGTCGACTTCCTGCGCGGCGTGTACGCGGCGGGCGGACGGGGGACGTTTGACGCGCTGGGCATCCACCCCTATGGTGGGAACAGCGCGCCCGACACTGATCCGTCGAGCTGCGGAATCTGCTTCCGGCGCGCGGAGGCGTACCGCGCGGTGATGGTGGAGCAGGGCGACTCGGCGACGCCAGCGTGGGTGACGGAGTTCGGCTACCTGCACACGACGGGGACTGACCTGGGGCAGTACAACTGGCTCAAGCTGAGCCCCGAGCAGCAGGCGTCCTACCTGAGCGGCGCGTTCCGCTACGGCTACGAGCAGTGGCCGTGGCTGACCGGGATGGTGGCGTTCAACATGGACTTCGACACCGTGCCGTGGAACCCGTCCACGTTGGGGGCGTACTGGTTCTCGCTGCTCAACCCTGACCGCTCGCCGCGGCCGGTGTATGGCGCGATGCGCGACCTGCCCAAGCCGGGCGCGAGCGCGCCGCTGCCGGTGAGCGTGGCGTCGACCTCCACAACGACCACCACGAGCACCACGAGCACGACGAACAGCGCGCCCGCGCCGGTTCCGGCTTCCAAGCCGGTCGCGGCGCCTGTCCCCGCGCCGAGCGTGTCCGGCGCGATCGGCGACGTGGTCTGCCAGATGCGCGGCGACACGGCGATCTGCGGGCTGGTCGGCGCGCTCCTGGGAGGGCGTTAGGTTTCGGATCTGCGTTTCAGTCCTAGGCTTCGCTCGCAGGGGCGAGCTCGCGCTTCAGTCGCGCGAGCTCGCCCTTGTGCCGCTCGAGCAGCGCCGTCTTGCGCTCGGGCGGCAGGAAGGCGCAGCGAACGCCGTTCAGCAGGATCTCGTCGATCTGCTCGACGGTGAAGCCGAGCGCCGTGGCGAGCAGGGCTGCCTCGTCGCCGAGTGTGGCGCCGAAGAGGCCGGGGTCGTCGGAGTTGACGGTGACGGGAACGCCCGCCTCGTGGAGGCGGCGGAGGGGATGGGCGGCGTGGCTCGGGTAGACGCCTAAGCGCACGTTGCTGGTTGGACATACCTCGAGCGGTATGCGGTGCGCGGCGAGGGTCTCGACCAGGCCGGGATCCTCGACGGCGCGGACGCCGTGGCCGATGCGCTCGGCGCCGAGCAGCTCGAGCGCGGGCCAGATCTGCTCGGGACCGCGCAGCTCGCCGGCGTGGGGTGTGAAGTGGAGGCCAGAGGCGCGAGCGCGCGCGACGTAGGGGAGGAACGCCTCGGTCTCCCTGTCGATGCCCATGCCGACGAGGCCGATCGCCACGGAGCCGCGGTCGCGGTGGTCGATGGCGCACTGCGTCGTGAAGTCGTAGTAGCGCGGGGGGTCGACCGAGCGGGCGACGACGTCGAAGATCCAGGCGAGCTCGACGTTGTGCTCGACCAGGGCGCGCTGCCGGCCGCGGGCCAAACCATCGACGAAGTCTTGCTGGGGTGTGCCGAGGAAGAGCACGTGTGTGCTGGGCGAGACGGTGACCTCGGCGTAGCTCACGTGCTGGCGGGCGAGGTCTTCGGCGAGCTCGACGACGATCCGCTCGTAGTCCTCGGCGCGGCGCAGGACGCGTGTCACCGCGACGTAGGTGCGGATGAAGTGCTCGAAGTCGTCGAAGCGGAAGGCAGTGTGGAGGGCAGACTCGACGTCGGGCGGGAGCGTCGCCTTGTTCTGTCGCGCGAGGGCGAGGACGGTGGCGGGCCGCATCGCGCCCTCCAGGTGGAGGTGCAGCTCGGCCTTGGGGGCGGCGCGCGCGTACTCGGCGAGCGTGAGCGGCATGGGTGACGTGCGCGCTCCTTATACTCGGCCGCGGACATGAAGAAGGGAATCTGCTGGGGCTGCATCCCGGGCGACACGGAGCTGGAGGAGCGCCTGCGCACGGCGAAGGAGGCGGGCTTTGAGGGAGTGGAGCCGTCGATTTCGGAGCCGGGCGCGGGGCCGCTGACGCTGGAGACGACTGAGAAGGACGCGGCGCTCATCACGGATACGGCGAAGAAGGTGGGGGTGGAGCTGCCAAGCGTTATGTGCGGCGCCGCGGTGAGCAAGACGCCGGTGATCCACCCGGACGCGGCGGTGCGCCGGCAGGCGGTGGAGAACCTGGGGAAGACGCTGGAGCGGGCCAAGTGGCTGGGAGCGACGGCGGTGCTGCTGCACCCCGGACAGCTGCGGGCGGAGACGCGCTACGACGACGCCTGGGGCTGGGTGCGCGATTCGTTGAAGGCGGCGGGCGAGCACGCGGGGAAGCACGGCGTCACCCTGGCGATCGAGAACGTGTGGAACAAGTTCCTGCTCAGCCCGACCGAGATGAAGCAGATGATCGACGAGGTGGGGAACCCGCACGTGGGGGTGTACTTCGACGTGGGGAATTGCATTCTGTATGGGTTCCCGGAGCAGTGGGTGGGGGTGCTGGGGTCGCGCATCAAGAAGGTGCACGTTAAGGACTTCAAGCGGTCGGTGGGGACGGGGAAGGGGTTCTGCCAGCTGCTGGATGGGGACGCGGACTATGGGGCGGTGATGCGGGAGCTGCGCGGGGCGCGGTACGACGACTATCTGACGAGCGAGGTGAGTGTGGGGGCGATGCCGGAGGGGCAGGGGATTGGGGAGACGGCGAAGAGGTTAGACAGAATACTCGAGATGTGACCGGGCACTGCGCGGTCGGTAGCAGGGGGACGCTGCGCTCCCCCTGCACCCCCTAGCTGGACTTGCCCCCTTCGGGGGCTCAACGGAGGGCTCCGCCCTCCGGACCTCCCGCCGGGGCGGCTG
>DASTZM010000529.1:0-2292 GCA_035764305.1 Chloroflexota bacterium
CCGTCGACGACCAGCAGCGCCACGTCCGCGGCCGAAAGCGCTGCGCGGCTGCGCTCCACGCCGAGTCGCTCGACGGGATCGGACGACTCGGTCATCCCCGCCGTGTCGGACAGCGTCGCCGGTACGCCCAGCAGGTCGATCGTCTCCTCGACCACGTCGCGAGTAGTGCCGGCGACGGGGGTCACGATCGCGCGCTCCTGTGCGAGCAGCGCGTTGAACAGGCTGCTCTTGCCCGCATTGGGACGCCCCACCAGTGCGATCTTGACCCCCGTGCGGTACAGCTGGCCCCACCGCGCCGTCTCGATCAGCGACTCTGCCTCGTCCAGGGCGGCGCGCAGCGTCTGCGCGGCGGCGTGGGGATCTACGGCGGGCACATCGTCTTCGTCGAAGTCGATCGTCGCCTCCAGGTGGGCGTAGAGCTCGAGCAGCGGCGCGCGCAGGCGGTTGACACGGCGGGAGAGTCCGCCGCCGAGCTGCGCCACGGCGAGTGAGAGCGCCGCCGGGGTGCGCGCCTCGACGGCGGCGGCCACGGCCTCTGCCTGCGCCAGGTCGAGGCGACCGGCGATGAAAGCACGCAACGTCATCTCGCCCCTCTCGGCGGGGCGCGCGCCGGCGGCGATGGCGAGGCGGAGCACCTCGCGTACGGCGACGCCCCCGTGCCCGGACAGCTCGACCACGTCCTGGCCGGTGTAGGTGCGCGGCGCCCGCATATACGCCAGCAGTACCTCGTCTACGACGCGGCCATCGCCGGGCGCGACGACGTGGCCGTGATACAGCCGGTGGGAGCGCCACACGCCGCGCCCAGGGCGGTGAGAGGGGCGGAACAACGACCGGGAGATGGCGACCGAGTCAGGTCCGCTCAGCCGTACGATGCCGATTGCGCCTGCCGAGTCCTCGCCGGTCGCGATCGCGGCGACGGTGTCGTCGAGACGCAGCCGCTCCCCAGTCCCGTCCGTCAGTAACGCGCCCCGTTGTAGACCGCGCGGCGCTCGCGAGCCAGAGCGGGCACGCTGCCACCCACTGTGTCGAAGAGGTGCACCAGAGCGGGGTTGCGACCGATGGTGCGGATGGTGCGGTGCACGTCGACGCCGTTCTCGAGGCTGGCGTGGATGGGCTTGTTGATGCCCGCGCCACGGGCGCCGTTGCTCCACTGTATCTCCGCCAGCCGGTCCTCGAAGCGCCCCAGGCTTCGCAGGAACCACTGATACGCATCCAGGTTGAAGTCGACCGAGTGGTAGCCGAGGCCCGTGTTGAACACGTAGCGCAGGTTCGGCGCGGCATCGAGCAGCTCAAGGAAGTCCGGTGGTCGCGCGAGAACGCTTCCAGGAGGGTCGTTGACCAGCGCCAGCGGTACTCCGGGGTAGAAAGTGTCTAGCGCATCCAGGCTCTGGCGCAGCGCCTTCAGGTGTGTCTCGAAGGCCGACGTTCGCCGCCCGGCGTGGACGAGGTACAGCTGCATCGGGTGATTCGACTCGAAGAACTCGATCACCTGCGCTAGCCGACGCAGCTCGACGCTGCGCGAGTAGGCATTCGGGTTGCTGATGCCGGCGTCGTTGCTTTTGTCGTCCGGCGGGAACAGGTGGAGGTGGAAACGAAGCGGCGACGTCGACAGCAGGTCGAGCAGCTCACCGCCGAAGACGGTGCGGAGCCCCAGCTCGAACAGCCGCTCCGTAAGCGAGATCTCGATCACGTCGAAGTCGAGCTCGAACGCCGCCTCCATCGCCAGGCGAAGGCGCTGGATCATCGCCGGCTTGGTGTTGGCCTCGATCCGCGGATTGAAGCCGAAGCGCATGCGCGTGAATCCTCCTCGGTGCTACTTACAACTAAGTAGCACGTCGGGGGCGCGAAAGGCTAGTTGGTCAGCGCCTGTGCGTTCCGCGTCGCCGTACGGCTGGTGGCGCGGCGTCCGGCGGGGGTCCCGTCGGTCTGACGCTTCAGGAGCCAGCGGCGCGTCGTCGCCAGCCGGCGCGCCCGATACGCCGCATCGTTGGCATACCGGAAGCGGATGTAGCACTTGCGGCAGCGCACGGCGCGCGTCACCGGCGTGTCGCAGTCAAGGCACGTCTTGGTGACCGCGGAGCTGTCGGCGTCCCGCACGCGGCGCGCCTGGCGGAGCTGAACGATACGCGTCTTGTTGTCGCGCGCCCAGCGCCGGTTCTTGTCGAGGATACGGTCCTTGTGGTTCTCGTAGTACGAGCGGAAGTACGCGGCGCGCCGCTCTCGCTGGTCGCACGTCGCGCAGAGCGCCTCGTTCTGGCGCGCGCTCCGCCGCCGCCGCATCACCGCGGCGCC
>DASTZM010000530.1:0-2658 GCA_035764305.1 Chloroflexota bacterium
CGGCTGCATCTGGCGCTGCCCCTCGTGCTGCTGGAGGAGCGCCTCGCCGCGCAGGGCTCGCGGCCGGGACCGGGTCGGAGCGCGCTGAACTAGCGTCCGGCTCCACGATGGCGACTTCGTGATCTAGCCTTCGCCGGAGGCGGCGGAGATCAACCGGCCCGCCATTGCGCTCGCGCCGGCCGCCACGGATACTGCGGGCGTGAGCCAGACCGCTACCGAGCGCCCGTATCGCGTGGACGACGCGTGGGCCAACGCTACTCACGCCCGCCGCACGGCCGAGTTCGTCACCCTGTTTACGCCGCGCCTCAAGCCGGGCATGCGTCTCCTGGACTGCGGCTGCGGGCCGGGGACCATCACGGTCGGCTTCGCCCAGCGCGTCGCACCGGGTGACGTGGTCGGCATCGACATCCGTCCGAACGTCGTGGAACAGGCGCGTGGCCTCGCCGCGGAGCGCGGCATCGCCAACGTCACGTTCGACGTCGGCTCTGTGTACCAGCTCCCCTACCCGGACGCCGCCTTCGACGCTGCCTTTGCCAGCGCGCTCCTCCAGCACCTGGACTCTCCCGTCGACGCGCTCAAAGAGATGCGGCGCGTCCTGAAGCCAGGCGGCGTCGCCGGCATCGCCGATGGCTCTTCACCGCTCCGCTTCCGGTTCCCTACCAACGCGCTGCTAGAGAAGTACGATTCCCTGCGCAGCGGCACGCGCGAGCGCGACTCGCGGCCCACCATCGCGCTCCGGCTCCGCGCGCTGCTGCGGGAAGCCGGGTTCACCCGTACCGAGGCCACAGGAGGAATGGCGACCGAATCCAGTCCTCCCGCGGGCAGCATCGAGGAGACACGCCGCGTCGCCGAGACCCACGTCATCGCGCTGCGTGGCACGCTCGGCCAGGAGGCGCTCGCCCAAGGCCGCCTAACGGCGAGCGAACTCGAAGAAATGGCCGCGGCGCTCACCGCCTGGGGCGAGCATCCCGATGCCTTCTATGCCCGCCCCGTCTTCCACGCGCTCGGCTGGAACGAATCGCCTTAGACTCCGGGGTGCTCTTCACCGGGCGGAAGTTCGACAAGGCCGTCACCGGCCGGACGAAGATCGAGGTCACCCGGACGCGCGGGAGTCCCTTCTCTCCGTCCCGGGCGCTGCTGGACGAGTACAAGTCGACCACCATGTCCTGGGAGACGTTCGAGCAGCGCTATATGAAGGAGATGCGGGATCTCTACGCCTCCGATCCGGCTCCCTTCCACCAGCTGATCGAGCGCGCCGCCAAGGAGGACGTCGTCCTCACCTGCTGGGAGAAGGGAGACGAGTCGACCGTCCACTGCCACCGCCGACCGCTCAAAGACTTCCTGGTGGATATCGCACGGCGACGCGGGCTCGACATCGACGGCGCCGGGCACGGGCCGCTGCCGGCCTAGCCGCACGCGACTGATCGCACGCGGTTACCGCGTGGCGGGAGCATCCCGGATGCCGCCGGTAGCTCGAACCAGAAGCGGGCGCCCTTCCCGGGCTCGCTCCACACCCCCACCCTTCCCCCCTGCGCCTCCACCAGCGCCTTCACCACCGCCAGCCCAAGCCCCGTCCCCTGCGCGACGCTGAACCCCTCCCCACCCGCGCCGCGGAAGAACTTCTCCCAGACGCGATCCATCTCCTCCGGCGGGATCCCCGGACCGCTGTCCTCCACCTCAACCCGCACGGCACCCTCAACGCCTCGCACGCGGATCCACACCTCTCCCTGCGGCGCGTACTTGAGCGCGTTGTTGATCAGGTTGGACACCACCTGCATCGTGCGCGTCGCGTCGCCCAAGACGAACGCCGCCTCCGGCAGATCGAGACGCAGCCTGCCCGCCCCGGGCGCCCCCTGGAACCCCGCCACTACCTCACCCACGAGCGCCGGCAGGTCCAGCGCTCCCAAGTTGACCTCCAGCTCGCCGCGCTCGATGCGTGCAAAGTCCAGCATGTCTCCGATTAGCCGGTTCAGCATCCCCGCCGACCGTTCCATGCGCGCCGCAATCTGCCGCAGCGACTCTGCGTCGTAGGACGCCGCCCGCTCCCGCAGCCGGGAGCAGTAGCCCAGCAGCACCGTCAGAGGTCCCCGCAGCTCGTGCGTGATGGTGGAGAAGAACTCTTTCTTCAGCTCGTCGAGCCGTCGCAGTGCCGCCGCTTCCGCCGCCGCCTCCTGGAGTCCCAGCGCCTGCCGCTCCACCGTCCGTTCGGCGGCCCGCCGCTCCGCGTCCAGCCGCACGCGCTCGATCGGCGCGGCGGCGTGGCTCGCCAGCAGCTGGGCAAGGCTCAGCTCCGCGCTCCCGAACTGCCCGATCCGGTGGTGGTTGACATGCAGACTCCCGATCGCCCGGCCACTTACTCGGATCCCGACGTTCACTGCGCTCCGCACGCCACGTCCCAACATGCGCTCCCGCAGCGGATAGGTCACCTCGTCCAGCGCAGCGAAGTCGTGCACCAGCATGCTCGGCGCACCCGCGAGCAGCGCCGCCGCGTGACTCCCCGGCACCGGCTGGCTGCGGCGCGAGCGGCCCACCACCGCCCCGCTCCGATCCATGCGGAGTAGCACCGTGTGTCCACCATCGTCCGGGTCACGGACCTGCGCCACCGCCTCGTCCCCGTCCAGCAGCCGGATCGCGCCACGCAGCAGCGCCTCCAATGCC
>DASTZM010000531.1:0-6888 GCA_035764305.1 Chloroflexota bacterium
GAGACACGGGACAATGAACCAGGCGCTCGTCAGGAGCTTGAACTCGCCGTAAGGAAACGGTCTCAGCACTCGGAGGTACAGATCGAACGCCACGCTGCCCGCCACAAACGCGCCGAGCATGGTGATCCGCCTCGAGCGAACCGCACCGATTCCGGCGAGCAGGGCTGCGGATCCCGCGGCGGAGGCGTAGATCACGTCACGGAGGCCCCCCTCGCCCGCGCGTGACGGGGGACGGAACAGCGCGATCGGCGCGCCGCCCAACAGCTCGAGCGGTGATACAAACGTCGCCACGTGAGTCGACCGCCCGCTGGTGTCTTCGCCCCCAAGCCCACCGCGCACGACGAAGAAGCCCGCCGCCGACACGTGACTCAACACCCCCGCGAGCGAGACCACCACCGCCAGCGCAGCGGCCCGCGACAGTGGACGGATACGCCCCTCTCGGACGACGAGAGCCAGCCCGTACAGCGCCGCGGTCGCGCCGATCAGCGGCGCGGTGGCAAGGTAAAGCGATCCGGCAGCGAGTGCCGCGACCAGACCTCCGCCAAGCACGTCGCGCCTATCGCCGCGGCAGATGGCTTCGTGAACCGCCGCGATACCCGCCGGCACTGAAGACAGCGCTGACATCTGCTGCCCCCACCCGAACGCAGCGACACCCAGTCCCGCGCCGTGCAGCGCGCCTAGCGCTGCGGCGCCCGCCGCCGCGCGCGGCGGAGCGCTCAGCACACTGCGCGCAAAGACGTACACACTCGACGGCGCCAGCGCCAGCATCAGCAGATGGCTCGCCGACGCCGTCGCGAACGTGTCTGCCCCCGTGACCCCGGAGAGCGCCGCGTGCACGTAGTGGTACGCCAGCCCCACCGGAGTCGCCTCCAGCCCCATCTGCGCCTCCAGCGACCAGCCGATCGGGTAGTGCAGCAGCGCGGCGACGACGTCGGCGAAGTGCTCCACGTCCGAGTCCGCGACCAGCGAAGAGAGCGTTCCGGCCCGCACGTAAAGCGATGCGTGCGCCGCGTACGCCGCCACGCCCGTGGCAATCGGAATCCAGACCGTCGGCTCGCAGCGCGGCCATGCCTGCGAGCGCAGTCGCACCGCCCGCACGCCACACAGCGCTATCGCCAAGATCCCCAGAACGCGCAGCACCGGCAGCGCCGGGAGCGCCGCGTTCAGCGGGTACACCAGCGCCACCACCACCGCCCATCCCAGGAACGGAACCGCTGCGGGCCAGAAGATGCGCCAGGCGCGCGGCAGCAGCCACGGCGCCGCCGCGCCGCCAACCAGCGCGAAGTACAGCCAGCCCGCCACGCCATACCACGCGAAGGACAGCGCCAGCTGGCCCGTCATGCGCCCCTCCCCGCAGCCCCCGCCGCACGCGCCGCTCCCACTGCCAAGGTGGGTATGCTAGCGGCGATGGCCGACCTCACGCTGCGCGACACTCAGCGCCTCGTCGACGGCTGGATGCGCGAGCGTGGATGGGCCTACTGGGAACCCCTCTCGCAGCTCGCCCGTATGACCGAAGAGCTGGGGGAGCTGGCGCGCGTCGTCAACCATCTCTACGGCCAGAAGCCAAAGAAGAGCGAAGAGACCGACCAGGAGCTGGGCCTGGAAATGGCCGACCTCCTCTACACCATGATCTGTCTCGCCAACTCGCAGTCGGTCGACCTTCAGGATGCTCTCGAGCGCGCGCTGGAGAAGTACGGCGCACGCGATAGCGGTCGCTACCCCGCTGGGCCGCCAGCCGGTTCCGACTAGCCCCGCCAGTTGCGCGATTCCGCCGCGTGCCTTATGCTAGGTGCAGGTGGAAAGGAGGTGATGTTGAATGGGTAAACGCTGCGCTGGCAGTAATATCCACCTGACCCATTCGGCGGATTTGAGTTTGATTACACCTATGAGGGTACGTCTGCGCTAATTCCGCCGAGTGTGGAAAGAACTACCGACGGGTATTACCTGCCGGCGCGAGAAGCCTCTCCGTAAGGAGAGGCTTCTCTCATTTCTGATCTCGCGCGCCTGCTAGTACGGAACAGCCGACGCGGAGTCAGGCGCCACGTTGTTGACAACCACTCCGAGCACGTTCGCGTGCACCGCCTCCAGCGCCGCTCGTGCCTTTCGCAGCAGATCGCGCTTCGCCACCCCCGCGCCGACCACCAGAACGCAGCCGTCGACCTTGGCGCTGAGCACCGCGGCGTCGGTCACCGCCACCACGGGCGGAGTATCCAGGAGCACGACGTCCGCCCGGCGTGTCAGCTCCTCCAGGATCGAGTCCATTCGCACCGAGCCCAGAAGCTCGGCCGGGTTCGGCGCCGGCGGGCCGCTCGTCAATACCGTGAGTCCTGGGACCGCGGTCGCCTGCAGCGGCGGCTCCATGTGAGCCGTGCCCGCCAGCCCGGACGGACCGCGGCCCAGGAACATGCCCGTCAAGCCCTCGGTGTTGGTGAGGTTGAAGATCTCGTGCTGCGAGGGGCGGCGCAGATCGCAATCCACCAGGATCACACGCATCTCCGCCTGCGCCATCGCGATCGCCAGGTTCGCCGCGGTCGTCGACTTGCCCTCATTCGACCCGGCGCTCGTCAACAGCAGCCGGCGCATCGGCTTGTCCACCGAGCTGAACTGGATGTTGGTCCGCAGCGTCCGGTAGGCCTCCGCCGCCGGTGAATGCGGATCAGAGAGCGTGACGACGTCCGGCTGTTCGGCCACGGGTGAAGACATCTAGAACTCCCGATCTATGGGTAGCTGGAATCGCAGCCAGCACGGTCAGGCCAAGCAGCGTCTGCGCCTCGGAGACGGTCTTGACCGAGTCGTCCCACGCCTCGAGCACCAGCGCCAGCACCGCTGCGAGCAGCGCCCCGACCAGCGCCCCGCCTAATGCGTCGCGCCGCGGCCGCGGGCTGAACGGCGCGCCCGGTAGACCCGCCGGCTCCATGACTTCGACGTAGACGTCCTGCTTGTCCGTCTTCTCCCGCGCCGCCGTCTCGGCTCGGATCTTCTCCACGAACCCGTACGCCGCGGCGTTGGCGATCTGCTGCGCCCGCGACGGGTCGGCGTCGTCCACCTCGATGCTGATCCGGAACTCGCTCGGCGCCGCCACCGCACGAACCTTCCCCGCCACATCTTCCGCCCTCGTGCCCGAGCCGAGTCGCGGCGCCAGGTCAGCGGCGAACGACTGTGTACGGAGTCGCACCGCGTAGTTGTTCAGCAGACGCTGAACCGCCTCGCCGGTAAAGAAGTCCACCACGCTCGGCGTCACCGAGAGGTGCGCCGTCGCCCGATACACCGGCTGCGCGCGGAAGGAGTAAGCGAACGCCGTCCCACCTGCCAGCGCCGCGAACAGCACGACGATCGGCCAGCGGCGCAGGAGCGCCTGGACGTAGTGGCGCAGCTCCATCAGGTCACCGGACGGGCCGGCTCAGGGGCGCCAGCGGTGTCCGTCTTTCCGGCGAGTCGGACGCCTGGCCGGCACGTTGCGCAGCCCGCCCGGCCGCCGCGCCGCGCTGCCATTGCCGCCGGCGCGGCGCAGCCGTGGGAGCATCCCATCCAGCCAGGAGAACGGTCCAGACGGCGTGGGCGTCCCTCCGGTCACCGGGATCGCCCCAATCACCGGCAGACCCGCGGTCTCCGCCGCATCCGCCTCGTTCTGCACGCGGTCGTCCAGCGCATGCAGCAGGAACGCCAGCCCCGTCCCGACCACCAGCGCCACCGCGGAGTGCAGCAGGACGTCCAGCAGGCGCCGCAGCACGCTCGGCGAAGTCGGGTCGCGCGGCGGATCGATCACCAGCACGTCCACGAGCTGCCGGTCTGGCCGTGACACTAGGCGTCCGCCCTCACGGGTCAGCACGTTGTCGATCGCCTCGCTGACCCGCTTGGTCAGCGCGTAGCTTCCCGAAGCCACCGTAATCTTCAGCGTCCGGTGTTGTTTCTTGGCGTTGATGATCGCGTCCTTGACGTCCCGGACGCTCTCCTCCTTGCCGTAGCGCGACTCGATCTCCTGCACGATCTTCTCGGCGAAAGACTGCGTCCGCACGACCATGCCCAGGTCGTCGGTCGCGTATTCCGACTGGACCGTGCGGTAGTACTCCTCCGAGTAGTACGGGTTCGGAGACGGCGGTGGCATGATCGCCTGTAGCAGGACCATCGTCTCCGCCTTGTAGGTCGGCGGCAGGATCAGGTTGGCGATCGCGCTGGCGATGAACGTCACCATCACCAGCGGCACGATCACCTGGCGCCGTCGCCAGATGATGTGCCAGTACGCGCGCAGCTCCATGTCGGTGTCCCGGCGTCCTCTCGGGTCTTGGCCTAGATGCTACTTAACCCGCTCGACCGTGCGGAGCTGTTGCGAATGCTCCGCCACCTTCTCGTCCACGAAGCGACGTAGCCGCTCCTTGAACGCGCTGGTGTCGAAGCGAGCGGCACGCGCCGCCATCGCGGTGGAGTCCCAGTCGTAGCGCGGCACCGCCGCCAGCTGCTCCGCCAGCGACTCCGCCGTCTGCTCCCTGAACAGCAGGCCCGTTAACCCCTCCTCGATGACGTCCAGCGCTCCGCCCGCCGCAAACGCCACCACTGGCCGCCCCGCCGCGATCGCCTCCGTCGGGCCGATGCCGAAGTCCTCCTCCGCCGGAAAGATGAAGGCACGGCAGCGACGGAGGTAGCGACGCTTAGTCTCTTCGTCGACCCATCCAAGAAACTCGACCGTCGGTCCCGCCATCCCCTGAAGGCGCGCCTTGTCCCGCCCCTCGCCCAGGATCTTCAGCGGCGCGTTCAGCAGGTTGCACGCCTGGATCGCCAGATCGATGCGCTTGTACGGGATCAACCGCGATACCAGCAGGAAATAGCCATCGTCGCCCGCCTCCGCGGCGCGCGCCGCGAGTGGAGCGGTCTCCACCGGCGGGTAGATCAGCGACGCCTCGCGCCGGTAGTACTTCCGGATCCGCTGGTTGACCGTCGTCGAGATGCCCACGAAGTGGTCCACCCGGTTCGCCCCGGCAACGTCCCATGCGCGCAGCCCCATCACGATCGGCAGCAGCGCGCGCTTCTGCCAGTCGGCAATCCGCTCGCGTGACGCGTACTCCTCGAAGCTCCACGCGAACCGCATCGGCGTCAGGCAGTAGTTGATGTGGCACTGCTCCGGCCGGGTGATCACGTTCTTTGACCACGCGCTGCTCATCGAGAGCACCACGTCATATCCCCGCAGATCGATGCTCTCGATCGCTAGTGGGAACACCGGAAGGAACGGCTGGTGGTGCCGGTGGACGAACGGCAGACGCTGCATGAACGTCGTCCGCACGTCCATCGTCCGGAAGGCCGGATCCACCAGCGACGGCTCGAAGATGGTCGTGAAGATCGGAGCGTCCGGAAAGAGGTCGTGTAGCACCAGCAGGACGCGCTCCGCGCCGCCCATCTGGTTCAGGTAGTCGTGGACGATCGCGAGCTTCACGCCGCCGCCCGTCAGTCCCGTCAGTACGCGCCCCGCATGCTCAGCACTGCGGGGATCGTCTGCAGAATGATCTTGAGATCCAACCCGAGCGACCAGTTCTCGATGTAATACAGGTCCAGCATCACCATCTCGTCGAACGGCAGGTCACTCCGCCCGTTCACCTGCCACATCCCAGTCAGTCCCGGCGTGACCTCCAGCCGGCGCTTATGCCACTCGTCGTACTGCTCGACCTCCTGGGGCAGTGGGGGGCGCGGGCCGACGATGCTCATGTCTCCCTTGACCACGTTCCACAGCTGGGGCACCTCGTCCAGGCTCAGCTTGCGGATGATCCGTCCCACCCGCGTGCGTCGCGGGTCGTCCTTCATCTTGAAGATCACACCGCCGGCCTCGTTGCGTGCCTGCAGCTCCGCCAGGCGCCGGTCGGCGTCCTGGTACATCGAGCGCACCTTGTAAATCTTGAACGGACCGTTCTTCCCCACCCGATACTGCGGGTAGAAGACCGGCCCCCGCGACTCAAGCCGCACCGCGATCGCGACCAGCAGCATGACCGGTGCTGCGGCGATCAGCGCCGCTCCGGCCAGTACGATGTCGATCGCCCGCTTCAGCCACAAGTTGAAGCCATGCAGCGCCGTCTCGCGCAGGCCGATCAACGGGATCCCGGCCAGCTCGTCCACTTCCAGTGTGCCGAGCGTCAGATCGAAGGTGTCTGGCACCAGGCGAAACTCCACTGCCCGCTGACGGCACAGCGAGACGATCTCCAGGATCTTCTCGTGCTCCGCCGACGGAAGCGCAATCACAACCTCGTCCACGCGATGCCCGTCGATCACCTCTCCCAGGTCGGCCAGGTCCCCCAGGCAGCTGAACCGGCCGAACGAGGTGCCCTGCGCCCACGCCACGTCGTCGCAGAAGCCCACCAGTTGGTAGCCCAGCCCCGGCCTGCCCGCAATCTGCTGCATCACCATCTTGCCGACGTGTCCGGCGCCAACCACCAGCACGCGCGCCAGCCCCAGTCCCCGCTTTCGGCGGTGCGCCACCACCCAGTGCACGACGGCGCGAAAGCCGCTCAGCAGCACCACGATGCCCACCCACGCGTAGAACAGCATCGCGCGGGACGTGATCCCCGGCCGGAACAGGTAGAAGACCATCACCAGAATCGACACCGCCAGCGTCGTTCCCGCGACGATGATTCCCACCTCGTCCAGCCACTGCTGCGATCGACTCAATCGGTACAAGCCGCGCCGCGCGAAGACGGTCAGCGTCACGCCCACCAGCACCGCCTGCGCCAGCGAGTAGGCGCTCAGCGGCGCGTCGACGAACTCTGCGCTCTCCGGCCACAGGCGCAGCTCGTAGCGCAGGTAGAACGCCAGGACGAAGCCCACGTTGACCAGGATCAGGTCGGCGATGAAGTACGCCAGGCGCGTCGTGAAGCGCGAGCGTCGCCTGCCCGGCGGACCTGCCCGCCT
>DASTZM010000532.1:0-13972 GCA_035764305.1 Chloroflexota bacterium
GCTCGTCGGCGACACAGGCGTGGGCCCCGCCGAGGCGCGCCGCCGCTCCCTCGAGGCGCTCGACGCCGTCGGCCTTGCCGACCGAGCCAGCCACCGCCCGGCGCGCCTGTCTGGCGGCCAGCAGCAGCGTGTCGCCGTCGCCCGCGCCGTCGTCGCGCGGCCCGCCATCGTCTGGGCCGACGAGCCCACTGGCAACCTCGACAGCGCCTCCGCCGCGGCGCTCATGGCGCTGCTGCGCCAGCTCAACCGCACGCTCGGCCAGACCTTCGTCATCGTGACCCACGCGCTCGAGGTGGGCGCGCAGACCGAGCGCATCGTCACCATGCGCGACGGCACGATCGTCGCCGAAGAGCTCCCCAAGTAGCGCGGCGTGTCGAGCTTCTTCGGCATCCCCACCACCTCCCTGACGCTCGGCGCCGTCGCGCTCGTCTGTCTCGCGGCGCTGATTCTGGGCTACCGCGCCTGGCGGTGGCCCATCTTCCTCCGCCTCGGCGTGCGCCAGCTCCCCCGCCGCCCGGCGCAGACCACCCTGATCGTCGCCGGCCTCGCGCTCAGCAGCACCCTCATCAGCGCCTCGCTCGCCACCGGAGACACGCTGACCTTCGCGCTGCGCAGTGCAGCCGTCGCCGAGCTGGGACGCGTCGACGAGGTGATCTTCGCCTCCGAGCCGCCCCGCCTGGGCGCGACGCCCCCGCCCGGCGGCAACGGCCCCTTCGCCTCCAGCACCCTCTTCCCCCGGGCGGCGCAGGACCGCCTGGCCGAGCAGATCGCCGCCCAGCCGCTCCTGCGGCGCGACGTCGCCGCGCTCGCGCCGGCGCTGCGCTTCGACTGCACCGCCGTTAACACCACCGCCCGCCAGACCTCGGTCTCATCCGTCGTCGCGCTCCCCGCGACGCTCGATCCCGTGTTCGGCACGCTCCGCAGCGCCACCGGCGACCCGCTGCCACTCGCCTCGCTCGGCGAGCACGAGGCATACCTCAACGAGAGCGGCGGCGCGGCGCTCGCGGCGCAGCCCGGCCACGTTGTGACGTGCACCGTCGCCGGAGCGCCGCTGTCCTGGACCGTGCGCGCCGTCGCCGCCAAGGGCGGGCTCGACGCCAGCTCGCTCGTCCTGCTGTACGTCCCGCTCGAAGCGCTCCAGAGCGCCCTGCAGCGCGCCGGCGTCGCCGCCGACGTCGAGCAACCGATCAACCAGATCCTCGTCGCCAATCGCGGCGACGCGCTCACCGGCGAGGCGCTGACCGAAGGCGTTGGACGCGAGCTGCGCGCCCTGCTCGTCGACGGGCGCGGCCTCCTCGAGGCGCAGACGCTGCTTCAGCGCGCCGACCTGCGCGCCGCCCTCGCCCTGCGCCGCGGCACGCTCAGCGCGCGCCTCCAGCGCGCCGTGACCGAGCTGCTCGACACCGTCGACTCACGCCGCAGTCCCGCCGCCGAGCGGGCCCTCGGCGGCGTCTTCCAGGACGAGCAGCTCCGCGGCGCAGTTCTCGCGGCGGCGCGCGACGTCCCCGACGCCGCGCTCGCGCCCCAGCTCGCGTCGTCGCTCAATCAGGCGCTGCGCTTCCGAGTCGCGCCGCTCAAGCAGCAGGTCCTCCAGCTGGCCGAGCGCGCCGGCAGTGTCATCACCAGCATCTTCCTGCTCTTCTCAGTTCTGTCCATCGCCGCCGGGATCTTGCTCGTCTTTTTGATCTTCTCGCTCCTCGCCGCGGCGCGGCGCTCGGAACTGGGCATCACCCGCGCGCTGGGCGGGCAGCGCGCCCATGTCGTCGCCATGCTCACGTACGAGGGGGTCGCCTACGCCGCCCTCGCCACTCTACTGGGGGTGCCCGCCGGTCTGGCGCTCTCGCGCGGCCTGCTTCGCCTTCTGCTCTGGGCCGTCGAGAGCGGCGCCGCCGGCTTCACCGGCGCCGCGCTCCGCCTCACCGAGACCGTCCGCTGGCACGTCGCGCCTCGCAGCGTCGCGCTCGCCGCGTCGGTTGGGCTGCTGCTCACGGTGGCGACTGTCTCCGTCGCCGCGTGGCGCGTCAGCCGCCTGACCATCGTCACCGCCATCCGCGACTTACCCGACACGCCGCGCCCGGCCCGGCGACTCCTGCCAATGCGCTCCTTGTGGGTCCTTGCCCTCCTGGCCGGCTCGGTGCTCACACTCCTCGGCCGGCGGCGCGTCTTCGAGGGCATCGAGGTCTTCGCGCTCGCGGGCGTGCTCCTCGTCGCCGGCTCAGTCTGGGCGCTCGCCGCCCACGGAGACGTGGCGGCACGCGGTCTGGCGTGGGTCCTCGCGCGTGCCCGCGGTGGGCTGCCCGCGCTGCGCCTGGCGGCGGCGCACACCCTGCGCCAGCCGGTGCGTACCGGCCTCACCGCCGCGATGTTCGGCCTGGTCGTCTTCATGCTCACCGTGATGCAAGTCATGACCGCGGCGGCGATCCGTTTCCACGCCGACCCTGCCGTCGTCTATGGCGGCTGGCAGATCGAAGGGCAGCTCCGTGCCACCGATGCCCAGTCCGCCGCCGCCGTCGCCGCAGCCGCGGCCGACGGACGCGACGTGAGCGGCACCATCGCCGGCGCCGGCGTGCGCACCTCCGCCCTCTTCCCGCTGCTCCAGCTGGCCGCACCCCGCCCGGGATGGGGCGGCTATCAGGTGGTGGGGATCGACCGCGGCTTCGCGCGTCACACGACGCTGCCGCTCCAGGGCCGGGCTGCCGGCTACGCAAGCGACCGCGCGGCGTGGGGGGCCGTCGCGGCCGGAACCGGTCTGGCGATCATCGACGCCGACTCGCTCGCGATCGCCGTCGCGCCGACCGCGCTCGCCGCTGCGACCTTCGGACTGCACGGAGTCACGGACGACTCGCGCTCCTTCGCGCCGCTTTCGGTCTGGGTGGGCAATCCCACCGCCGGCCGCGTCGCCAAGGTCTCGGTGATCGGCCTGATCGACCGGCGCGCCGCCAACTCCCTGCGCGGCCTGCACGTCTCGCTCGACCAGCTCGCCGCCCTCGGCCCGCCCATCCGCCCGGCCACCTCGCGTCTCTACTTCGCCGTGCGCGCCCGCGCCGACGTCACCGCCGCGCGCGCTGCGCTCGGAGAGGCGTTCTACGCCGATGGTCTCGAGACCGTGAGCCTCCTCGATCGCTATGTCAACGAGACCGGCCCCCTCGCGCTGGCCAGCCGCATGCTCCAGCTCTTCGTCGCGCTCGGACTCCTGACGGGTATCGCCGCGCTCGCCGTGATCAGCTCGCGCGCCGCCCTCGAGAGACGACAGATGATCGGCATCCTGCGCGCCGTCGGCGTCGCCCGCCGCACCGTCGCGGGCAGTCTCTTGCTCGAATCTGCGCTCGTCGTCGTGCTCGGGAGCGTCGTCGGCGTGACGTTTGGCCTGCTCCTGTGTCGCAGCGTCTTCGACGTGCAGTTCTTCGACCGCTTCGAGCAGGGGCTGCGCATGGTTGTACCGTGGGAGGAGCTGGCGTTGACCGTGGCGCTGACCTGCGTCGCTGCGCTGGCGGCGACGTGGTTGCCCGCCCGTCAGGCGGCCGGCATCCCGCCCGTCGCTGCGCTGCGCGAGGTCTGATCCGCGCGCCCTGCCAGCGCGCCCCGCGCCGCGAGCACCAACGCCAGGAGCGCCACCCCGGCCACTGGCACACGCTCGGCCGCGTTCGGCACGACCGCAGCAACCTCGCGCGCGCCGAGCCCGAATCGGTCAGCCAACGTGAATGCCGCTACGAAGCCAAGCACCGCCAACGCGCCTGCGACCCATCGCCCGCCTCTCGACAGCTCAGCCCAGAAGCGCGCGTCCGATGCCACCGCGAGCAGCAGCACCGCAATTGCAGGCGCCGCTGCCGCACCCGGACCAATCCCGATCCAGCCAGCCACAACCACGCTGCCTGCGAACACCGCCACCAGGCTGGCGACCGGCGCCAGCCGCACGCGCAGCAGGCGCAGCGAACCTGCAATCAACGCCGCGACCCCGACCACCAGCACGCCACGCAGCAGCCAGCCGCCATACGCCCCCTGGTACGTGCCGAGCGGCTCGAACAGCGCGTCGTTCACGCCCAGCATCAGTGCCAGCCCGGTGATTGGCGCGAGCGTGGCGGGCGACAGACGACTGTCGCGCTCCGGCTCTCCTGTCCCCTCACCATGGCGCCGCAGCCACTCTGCGCTCGGCGCGAGTCGCCACACCATCCCCGCGCCTAGCAGCAGAACGCCCAGCGTCGCCGCCGTCCTGCCGTTGGTGCGGAGGAGGTGATAGGCGCTGTCGTCAAAGTACGACACGCCGAGCAGCGGCGCCATGACGGTCAGCGGCGCGAGGGCCCCGAAGCGCTCCAGCCTTGACCCACGAATGACTGCCCACGACAGCGCCCCCGCGACGACCCACACGGCCAGCGCCAGCCCCAGCCATCGCACGCTCGGCACGAGTCCGGTCCGCCCCGCCGTCAGCGTCGCTCCCAGCGGCCCGACCGTCGCCAAACCCGCCAGACCGAGCGCGGCGCCGATGATCCTCACGTCCGAACCGCTTCCCGACTGGAACGGCCGTTTCTACTCCAAAGATGCGCCCGTCCGCTCCGCGCTCGCGCCCGCCGCTCGGGGCAACAGGGGCGCTCGCGGCCGTCACGCTCCTCGCGCTGGCGCTGCGCCTGCTGCGTCTCGGCTCGCTCGGCGATCTCGAGTTCGACGAGATCGTCAGCGTTCGCTACGCCGCGCTCCCGCCGGGCGAGCTGCTCCCGACGCTCGCCGGGGCCTTGTTCGAGCATCCGCCTGTGTACTACCTCCTCCTGGGAGGCTGGCTCGGGGTCTCGGGGTCCGCGCCCGCCTCGCAGGAAGGCGATTTGATGGCCCGCGCGCTGTCTGTGTTCCCCGGCGCTCTGCTTGTTCCACTTACGTACGCGCTTGGCGCACGCGTGGTGGGTCGTCGCGCGGGACTCCTCGCGGCGCTCACTGTCTCGCTTGGACCGTTGACGCTCTTCTACAGCCGCGAAGCGCGGATGTACGAGCTCGTCGCGTGCCTCGCGGCGGCCGTGAGCTGGCTGTATCTCCGCGCGCTGGCGCGCCCTGCCTCGACCGCACGGTGGGTCGCCTTCGGCGTCGCTGGCATCGCCTCAGTGCTGGTCCACTACGCCGGTCTGCTCGTCGTGCTCGCCCAGCCGCTCGGTGCGCTCTGGCAGCGGCGAGAGCGACGCCGCGCCCTCCCAGGGGTGTACGCCGTGGCAGTCATCCTCGGCGCCGCCGGCGCATGGGCGCTCGCCGCCAGCGGCGTGCGCGGCTCGCTGCCCGCGCTCGACGTCGCGAACCTCGCGCTCGTGCCGGCCTCTCTCTGGCAGGTGTGGCGCGAGTCGGCGGCCGGACCCGAGACCACGGGCTGGCGCACCGTCCTCGCCGGCTCTGCGCTCGCGGTTGTGGCCGCCGTGGGGTTGTGGCGCATGCCGCACACCGCCGCGCCGGTCGCCCTGTCCGGCGCGGCGGGCCTGATGTCGCTCGCCGTCGCCGTCGCGCTCGGCAAACCGGCGCAGGCGCGTTACCTGCTTGTCGCCGCTCCGTTCGTCGCCGTCGCTACCGGCCGGGCCCTCTCGGACGCAAGACCCTCGCTGCCACACGCCGTCGCCACGATCGCCGCCGTGGTGGCCCTCGCGACCGGCAGCCTTCCGTGGGCGGCCGAGTACTTCACGACCTACCGGCGCGCCGACTACAGCGAAATCACGTCCTTCATCGCCGCCCACGAGCGGCCGGGTGATGCGATCTTGCTCACTGGTCCCTGGCAAGCGTGGTACTTCGACTATTTCTATCCGCGTGCCGGCGGCACGATCCTGCACCGCGTGCTCCCGGCCGACGCGCCTCCCGCGCTCGAGCCTGCCGAGGCGAGCGAGGCGTTGCGATCGATCTCCACAGCCAGCCGGCGTCTCTGGTTCGTCGAAGCCGGCCTTGCCCAGGCCGATCCTGCCCACGCGGTCGAGGGCTGGCTGCGGCGCAACGCATGGCCCGCCATGCGCGCGCCGCACCGCAACGGCGTGCTCTCGCTCTACGCGCTCAGCCCGCCCGACGCGCTCCGTCTGCTGCGTCCCACAGACTTTGGGGGGGCCGTGCGCCTGGTGGGTGGGTGGGTCGACGGCGAGGAGGTCTCCGCGGGCGACATCGTGCGCCTCAGCCTCGACGTCGAGCTCGTGACAGCGCTGAGCGGCCCGCACAAGGCCTCGCTGCGCCTGGTCGGCGCCGATGGGCAGCGCCTCGCCACCGACTTCGACATCACGGACGTCGCGCGTGGCGGCCAGCCTCTCCACGCCTGGCGCCCCGGTGAGCGCGCGACCATTCAGACCGGGGTGTGGGTACCGGTCACGGCCAACCCACAACCGTACGACGTTCGGCTGGTGATTTACGACTCGGCGACTCTGTCGCCGCTCACACCCGGCGTCGCCTCGGCCGGGGAAGGAGGTGAGGTATCGCTCGGGGGTGTCTACGTGACGCAAACGCGCGCCGCGCTGAGGCCACCCGAGTCGGGGTACGCGCCCGCGGGGCGCACATTCGGCGGCGGCGAAGAGTTCGATGCCTTTCGACTGCTCGGCTTGCGCTGGCACCAGTCTGCGCCAGACGCGGCGCCTCTCAGCTTCGATCTGCTCTGGCAGATCGAAGGGGGCTCCGGCACGCTACACCGCAGCATCGTCACCGTGCGCGATGGCGCCGGTGCGCTGTGGCTCGAAGACGCCGCGCCGCTCTTCTCAGGCAGCTTCGCCATGCGCGACTGGCGGCCGGGCGAGACACTCGGCGAGCGGCGCGCGGTCGACATCACGGCGATGCCCCCGGGGGACTACACGTTGACGGTCCGACTGGTCGACGCGCGCGGCCGACTCCTGCCGGTCGCCGGCGCGTCGAACGCCCACGAGCTCGAGATACGCCGCGTCGTGCGCGCGGCCCAGCCTAGCTTCAATCGTCGTTTGGGAGGTCTGGCGCGGCGACTGTTCGGGAACCTGGCGGTGCTCGCCGGCGGGTGACCACGACCGCTACCGTCGCTGCCAGGACCGCTGCCGCGGTGATGCCCCCTCCGGCGAGCACGCTCGTCGGCAGGTAGCGCAGCCGTACCGTGTGCTCACCGGCCGGCAGGACGAGCTGCATCTGCCCCAGCTCAGTCCCGCCAATCTCGGCCCCCGCACCATCGACGCTCGCACGCCATCCGGGTGCCAGCGTCTGGCCGACCACGAGCGTCGCGGCCGACGCGCTCCTCACGCGGAGGTCGACCGCGTTGAAACTGCGTCGTTCGACGATCACGCTGGACGCATCGGCCGCCGGCTCGAGACCCGCGAATGGCGCGGCGCGCAGGTTCTCCCAGATGCGCACGCCGTGGCTGCGAAAGGCGAGCCGGAAGCGCGACGCCAGCTGCAATTCGCTCGGCTGCCCCGGTGCGCTCGGCGCCAGTCCTCGCCCCGCGGGTGTTGGAAAAGACTCAATATCATTCGTGATGACGTAGCGCACACCGAGGTCGTCGAGTAAGGGAGATCCGAGGTCGTACACCGACAACAGGCGCGAACGGGCACCCACGTCGTTGATCGAGTTGAACACTTCGCCGCTCCGAGTCAGGCGGATGGCAAGGTAGCCCTGAAACGCGTCGAGCCCATCGAAGACTGCAGAGCTGTTCGGGGGCAGGTACGCGAGCCGCCGGTTGTCTTGCGCGAGTGGGTCGCCGAGGCCGTCCGCCAGCGGCCCGTGCGTCGCCGAGACGAATCGCACGCCGGCGGGCGAGTCCGCGCGAGCCATGAGCCATTGCGCCGCCGGCGGCGGAGCGAACACCGCGTCAGGCGGGAAGAAGCGCCCATGCAGACGCGGAAGCGAATGCGCCAGCAGGTCGAGGCCCGCGAAGAGCGCCAGGAGTGGGGGCACCGCCGGCCCCGCGCGTGTCCGTCGTAACCACACGCCGGTACAGAGCACAAGCACACCGGAGATCAAGTGGAGCGCTCCCGACTGTGCCCCGTCCGGCGCTCCAGGCATGACGAGCCCGACCAGGGCCATGACACCGACCACCGCGATGGGCGCAACCAGAGCGGCTGAACGCATGCGTCGCACGCCGAGGGCGTTCAGCCCGCCCGCCGCCACTACCGCAAGAGACAGTGTCCAGAGGAAGAGCGTCCGGTGCGGCATGTGCCACAGGCGAAAGCCGGGCATGACGGCGTGCGCCATGCCCCATAGGGGCGTCGCGCTCCCCAGGCAAAGCAGCAGCGCCGTCACCCCGAGCCCGACGAAGAACCACATCGGCCGGACGCGATTGCCCAGGAGGCCGATGCACGCGAGCGACAGTGCGATTCCGCCAGGAAAGGCGCCGCTCACCTCCGCGTCCGGCCCGGCGATGCCGAGCAAGTTGAACAGCGTGACTCGTCCCCGCCCGGCAGCCTCCGCCAGGCCGAAGCTGTCCGCGCGATGGGACTCGCGGAGCAAATCCAGCGTTGGGAGGAGCTGCGCGGCCGACAGCGCAAGCGCGCCGGCTGCGAACAGGGCAACCAAGGAAACGCCGCGCAACCGGCCCGAGCCGCGCAGGAAGACGATCCGTTGGGCAGCGTACGCCGCCGCCGCGACGGCGGTGAAGTACGACGTCTGGGGATAGCCTCGGTACAGCTGGAGCGCCCAAAGTGCGGCGGCGAGGGCGGCCCACGCCGCCGAGAAGCGGTCGAATGCGCGCCCGAGCGCCCACAAGACCCACGGCGCCCACGCGCCCGACTGCTGCAGGTACGTTGGTAGCTCGATCGGCGCGAAGTGGGGCGCCAACATGTAGACCAGGCCGCCCGCGAGCGAGGCGGCCCGAGTCAGTGTCAGATCTCGACAGAGGAGGAACGTTCCGACGCCCGCGAGTGCGAAGTGCGCGGGGATCGAGACGCGCTCGACGAGCTCTGGCGGCGCGAGGAGCACAGGCAGCGTGGTGAACGGATAGAGGACTGCCGTCTGCGGATCGGCGAGGTGTGGCGTCCCGCCCGCGAGGAACGGATCCCAGAGCGGCAGCTCGCCCCCGCGCAGGGCGCGCCGGAGGACCGCCAGGTGCACGAACTCCTGGAGCCAGAAGTCGTAATGTCCAGGAAGCTTTCCGAGCAGCGGTACCTGGAACACCACAACGCACGCCGCCGCGCAGAGCGCCGCGATGGGCAAGAAGCGGAGTGCCGCTTCCTCAGAGCCCCGTGGCGCTCGCACGGCTGCCGGTCAGCGTGTCGGAACAGCGGACGTCTCGGAGCAGATCCACGTACTGATCAACCTGCCGCGTCAGCGTGAACTGGTCGCGTACGCGCGCTCGCCCCGCCGCCCCCATTCGCGCCGCGCGCTCGGGATCGCCCGCCAGCGCGGCCACAGCCTTGCCGAACGCCGCGGGCTGCCACGGGTCGGCGATCAGACCTGTCTCGCCGTCCACGACGATCTCCGGCGTCGCGCCGTAGCACGTGCCGACGACCGGTCTACCGTGCGCCATGCCGCGCACGTTCATCAGGTTGAAGGGGTCGGGGTACACCGACGGCGTCGCCACTACGTCGCACGCCGCGAACGCGACGTCGAGCTGCGCCCCATCCAGCCAGCCCAGCACGTGCAGCGCGCCCGCGTCCAACCCGACCTCCGCCGCCAGACGCCGCGCGAACGCGAAGTACTGCGGCCGGTCGCCCGCGATCGCCAGCTGGCAGTCCACGTGCTTGCGCGCCTCGGCCATCGCGCGGATCAGCTGATCCCCACCCTTCGCCCCCGAGATGCGCCCCCCAAAGAACACCAGCGGCCGGTCGTCGATGCCGTGCCGCTGCCGAAAGTCGCGTTTCTCCTCGTCACCGATGACCGGCGCGTTCGGGTCGATCCCGTTGTAGACCACCTCCCGGGCGACGTCGGCGTAGCCATTCACGCCCAGGATGCGACTCTGCGACTCGCTGATGCACGCCACGCGCGCCACGTGGCGCCGCACGATGCGGCGCACCGCCGCGTTGCGCCCCGGCGCGCGCCGGATGTGCCGGCAGTGCGGGCAGCGCGCCGGCAGCGCCGTGTACCTATCGCTCCCACCCGAGCACAGGAACTTCGTCAGACAGAACAGCAGAAAGTCATGTGCTGTGAGCGCGAGCGGCGCGCCGCCCACGCGCGCCGCCCCCAGCGCCGCAAACGACAGCCGCTCGTGCACGTTGTGCGCGTGCACCACGTCTGGGCAGAACCTCGCCGCCGCGCGGCGTATCTGCGCCGCCGCGAGCGGATGGAGCAGGCCCAGGTGCAGGCGCAGGGGGTCCACTGCAGGGCACCACACCCGCCGCACGCGCATGCCGTCCAGAGTTGCCTCCCCCACCTCCGATAGACGCGTCGCCCCCGCCATCACTAGCACGTCGTGACCGCGCGCCGCGTACTCTCGCGACACCAGGTGCGCCACCTCGCCCGCGCCGCCAAAGTTGTGCGGTGGGAAAGTATCCGAGAGGACCAGGATTCTCACCCCAGCGCCGCCCCACCGCCCAGCTCACGGTACGCGTTCAGGCACGTCTTCGCCACGCGCTGCCACGTGAAGCGCTCCAGCACGCGCGCGCGCCCCGACTCACCCAGGCGCCGAGCGCGCGCGTGGTCGTCGAGCAGCCCCTCCACCGCCGCTCCCAGCGCCTCGGGGTCACCCGGTGGCACGACCAAGCCCGTTTCGCCGTCCGCCACCAGCTCCGGCATGCCCCCTATCGCGCTGCACACCACGGGCGTCTCACACGCCATCGCCTCCAGCAGCGCCAGTCCGAGGATCTCGCTCTTGGGATAGCGCTTGCCGTACATGTCGGTCTCCACCGACGGCAGCACGCTCACGCCCGCCCTCGTGTACTCGCGCAGCAGGTCGCTGCCGTGTACCGCGCCCAAGAAGTGCACGTTCCGCCCCGCGGCCACCGCCCGCAGGTGCGCGGCGTAGTCGTCGTGATACGCCTCGCCCGCCACGCGCACCTCGGTCTCTGGTCGAACCCCCTCGATTAGCGTGTGCACCGACTTGTAAGGGATCAGCCGCCCAACGTACAGCGCCACGCGGCGCCGCGGCTCTGCCGTGGGTTGGAAGCGCTCCGCGTCCACGCCGCCGTGAATCACGCGGATCTTTTCAGCATGCCGCGCGAACCCGCGCGCGTTGAAGTGACTCACCAGCAACAGGCCGGAGGCACGTTCCACCGTCCGCAGACGGTGGTTGAAGTGCCGGTCGCCGCCGGCGTGATCAGTCAGGAACACCCGCTTCCGGAACAGCCGCGCCAGCAGCACGCACTGGTCCGCCAGGAACGTGTGCAGCTGGTGACAGTGCACCACCCGCGCCCGCGCGATCTCCACCGCCAGTTGTGGGTGCACCGGACCGAGCCGCTTTGTCCCCACGTGCGCCAACGCGCGGTAGCAGCGCACCTCCAGCGGACCATCGCGCTCATCACGCGACTCTCCGAACGTGACCAGGCGCGTCGGCGCCTCGCGCGCCATCGCCCGCGCCAGCTCCAGCGGGTAGCGCTCCCCACCGCCGACCACGCCCCCCTGGCCGAACGCGAGTGGCGAGACGTGCAGCACGTGACCACCGTTCATGCCGCCGCCAGCTCCGCGGGCCGCGCTCGAGGCGGGCGCCAGAACCGCGGCGCCGCGAGCAGCCCGAAGTAGATTGCGTCCCCTACCAGGTACGCGCCGAGGATGTACGCCGTCGCCGACACCGCGGCGGCCGCCGGGTCGCTCAGGGTGGTGCTCCAGGTCGAGACCAGCCACGCACCCACCGGCATCGCCCCCAGGAGCAGCGGGATCTTCACTGCCGCGTTGATCGCCACGCGGTCCAGGATCAGATAGATCGCGCCCAGCGAGATCGTGAAGCCCTGCTTTGCCGTGAACGCCGCCCACAGAACGACCAGCGCCACCGATGGGAACGCCTGCGCCGTGTAGACCCATCTGAATAGCGGCAGCAGGCACGCGAACGCCGCCGACGCCAGGATCGATAGCCCCCCCCACAGTGCCAGCGAGCGCCAGAACAGGCGCCGCGTCGCCCTCACCCCCGACTCCGCATACACCTGCGACAGCCGCACCGACAGCGCGCGCGACCCCGCACCATGAAACGCGTGCAGCAGACCAAACACCTTCGCCGCGACGTCGTAGTAGGCCGCTTGCTCCGGGCCGGCGAACCGCCCCAGGAAGAGCAGAGGCGTCTGTCCGAAGAACTGCGCCACGTTCTTGTCCAGCACCGAGAATGCACTGAAGCGCAGGTAGCGCGTCAGCGGCACGCCCCACGCGGCGCGTGCCAGCTCCGCGAAGTCGGGGAACCCGTGGTGGCCAACCAGCACGCGCCGGTACTGGAACAGCGCAAAGCACGCCGAAAGCCCTCCCCCGATCGCCATGCCCCACAGCATTCCCGGCGCGCCGCGCCCCAGCAGGAGTGCCAGCACCGCCACCGCGCGAAACAGGACCGCGTCCACGTTCTCTACTATCGCCAGCTCGCGCATCCGTCGCACCGACTGCAGCGACGACGTCGTCAGCGTGTACGCGACCGACGGCACCGCGCCCAGCGCCACGATGCGCATCAGGTGTCCTAGCTGGCGCCCCAGCTCACTCGCGTACACCAGCTGCCCAATCAGCGGCCCAGCCGCGAGCGCCAACACCAGCACGAGCGCCGAGATCAGGAGCGACGCCTTGACGTTGAACCCACACGCCCGCGCCACCTCCTCCCGGTCTCCCGCCGCGGCTGCCTGCGCCAGTGGCACCACCATGAACTGCCCCAGCCCCAGCGTCCCCAGCAGGTTCACCGTGTTGTAGAGCGAGAGCACCAGCCGCACTTCGCCGTACGCCGTGTCGCCCAGCAGCCGGAAGGAGAGGACGTTGTAGACCGCGCCATAGCCCTTCTGAAGCGTGTTACTCGCCTGGAGCAGCGCCACCTCCCGCGGCAGGCGGCGGCGCAGCACCGGCCCGACGATGGGCAGCGACTTGAGTCGCTTCACCGGGCGAGCGCCTCGTATTCCTCCAGGTAGCGCTGCGCTGCGTCCTCCCACGGTCGCACGCGAAGCCTGCCGGCGCCCCCCATCTGCGCCGCTCTCGCGGGATCGTTCAGCAGTGCCAGCGCCGCGCGCGCTGCCCCCACCGGGTCGTGCGCCTCCACCAGGTACCCCGTCACCCCATCCTCGATGGCGTCTTCCGCCCCGGACCGACGCGCCCCAATCGCCGGCCGCCCCGACGCCAGCGCCTCCCAGTACACGAGACCAAACCCCTCGAACTGCAGGTCGTCGTCCACCGGCAGCAGCCAGAACGCAGCGCAGCGCCGGTACAGCGACGCCAGCTCCTCGTCCGACACCGTGCCCAGCAGCCGCACCGCCTCGCCCAGCCCCAGCTCCCCAATCCGGCGCCGCAGGTGCTCTAGAAACACCCGGTCGTCCGTCCCACCCGCGATCCAGTACTGCACGTCCGGCCGCGCGGCGTGGACGTGGGCGAACGCCTCGATCGTCGCGGCGTAGCCCTTTCGCCGCTTGATCGGCCCCACTGAGAGAAGGAACGGTGGGTCTTCGTGAGCGGCAGCCCCGCCGCATGCGCGGAAGCGCTCGACGTCAACCCCCTCGGGCACTACACATGTCTTCGGCGCGTCCCGAAAGCGCGGCGGCAACAACGAGCGCGTGAAGCCGCTCACCGGGCACAGTCGCGCCGCGCGCCGGTACGCCACCTCGTACCACCACCGCTCTCCGGGCCGCGTGAAGGGGCGCACTGCGTACGTACCGTGCAGCGTGACCACCAGCGGTCTGCCCCCCACCGTCAGCGCCGCCGGGATGGCGTACGGCTCGGTGATGCAATGCACGACGTCGCACCCCACCGCGGCGCGTCGGATCACCAGCGCGTTGCTCAGCGTCAGCTTCGATAGTCGGCGCGTCTCCGACACGAACGATGTCACCGTGCCATGGCCCGGCAGCGCCGCCAGCTCGGGCACCGCGCACAGATGCTTCGGCGTCAGCAGCCGGAAGTCCAGGTGCGTGTGGCGCAGCGCCTCGATCAGCCCGATGGCGTAGCGCCCCCACCCATACGTCGGCGCCAGCTTGTCGGC